>CAYTND010000107.1:0-1509 GCA_964438965.1 uncultured Pirellulales bacterium | reverse complement strand
ATTGGTGCGATTCATCGCACCCTACCTATTCATTATTGGTGCGATTCATCGCACCCTACATGTTCATTATTGGTGCGATTCATCGCACCCTACATGTTCTTACAACTTCATCAAATTCTTTCAAGACGCTTTCATCTTTTTGCCCGATGAAAAGGTTAACCAAGAGAATCGTCAGGCAATTTGCGGCAAAACCGGGGACGATTTCATACATCGTGCCGCTTAGGCCGACCTGCTTCCACAATACAAGCACCACTGTTCCGGTTACCATTCCTGCTAACGCCGATTGCCAACTGGTCTTTCGGCTGAACAACGCAAAAAGAATTAGTGGCCCGAACGCCGCTCCGAAACCGCCCCACGCGTAGGAAACTATTTCCAGAATCGTGTTATCGCGGTCCAACGCCATAATTAACGCTATTATTGAAATTATAACAACACATCCTCTTCCAACCAAAACAACTTCTCTTTCGGATGCTTCTTTCCTTATTGCCTTACAGTAAAAATCTTCTGATAACGCCGAGGACGAAACCAGCAATTGCGAATCTATCGTTGACATAATAGCCGAGAAAATCGCCGCTAACAGTATCCCTCCGAACCAGGGATTGAACAGCTCGCCTATCATATAGATAAAGACTTTTTCTTCATCTCCGTTTCTTAAATTATCAAACATAGCTATGCCGATAAAGCCGATGATTACCGCACCGACCAACGACAGAAAAACCCAGACAATGGCAATAGTCATTGACTTTCCAATTTTATTTATCGACTTGATGCTCATAAATCGCACTAATATATGTGGCTGACCGAAGTATCCCAAACCCCACGCCATACTGGAGATAATCATACAAATACAAACAGGCAATGTCTGTCCTTTTGGCATCAGACTTGCCGATATGCCTTTTAACTCCATCGCTTCTCTTATTGCTCCGACCCCTCCGACTGTATTATAGGTCAGCACCGGAACTATCACTATCGCAAAGACCATTAACGCGCCCTGCAGCAGGTCTGTCCAGCATACCGCTAAAAAACCTCCTAAGAATGTATAGGCAATAATAACGAGTCCACCGATGATTACTGCAAGGTGATATTTGACGTTAAAAGTTGATTCAAACAGCTTTCCCGTTGCCGCAAGTCCCGAAGAAGCGTATATGGCGAAAAAAATCAGTATTATTATCGCTGATACTACTCTTAGCAGGCCGGTCGGGTCCCTGAAACGCGCCTCGAAAAAGCACGGCAGTGTTATCGCATTGGTTTTTTCCGTATAAACCCTCAGCCGGGCCGAAACCAGCTTCCAGTTCAAGACCGTCCCGATAAAAAGACCCGTTGCAATCCAGGTTTTTCCCATCCCTCCTAAGTAAATTGCTCCCGGCAGCCCCATCAGCAGCCACCCGCTCATATCGCTCGCCTGTGCCGAAAGTGCCGTCACCCACGAGCCCATACCCCTGCCGCCTAACAGATAGTCTTCTATATTGGCCGACCTTCGATAAAAGAAAAAGCCGATACCCAGCAAAA
>CAYTND010000106.1:0-7107 GCA_964438965.1 uncultured Pirellulales bacterium | reverse complement strand
CAGCACCTGTGCCTGCGTAATCTGTGCAGGCAACCACAGGTGCATACACCGGACACACGATACCAAATATGATGTTAGGAAAGATAAAATACGGCAAGATAACAGTAGTGATATTTCTGACGATCCTGATATGGGTCTGGGCGGACCTGGCACTGGATGATGAAGTCACTGTCCCTAAGGCCACAATAAATGCAGCCTTCAGCAAGGATATCTGGGTCAGCTTCAACGACAAAGCAAAGGTTTCGATTGACAATATTGAGCTCAAAGGTCCGGCCGGCAAAATAGCCGAGGTAAGACGAAGACTGAATGACGGCACACTGGTGCTTGATTTCCTTTTGAACCCTGAGCGTGAAGGAATGACTACTACCGGCCTGCACAGTCTAAAGGTTCTGGATTTTATCAAGAAGAGCGAGAAGATGAAGATAAAAGAACTCAGCGGCCTTACGGTCGAAGACTGCAAGCCGGAGATAATTGACGTTAATGTTGTTGAGCTTGTTGAAAAAGCGTTGGATATCGAATGTTTCGATGAAAGTGGAGCTCCTTTGGAGGTTGCGAGCATTGATCCGCCGAAAGTTGATATGTTTGTGCCCGGCGATAGCAGGCTGACAGCGCGAGTCCAGTTGACGCCCAGGGATATCGAGCAGGCAAGGCTCTCGGTCGTTGAAAAAACGCCATACGTTGTATTGGCAGAAGGCCAGAAAAGGCACGCCTCCGCACCCGTGAGAATCAAAATGCCGCCTGAGGCGGACTCGTTAAGCGAATATCTTATAGAAGAAGCCAAGCTCGGAATCGCACTAAGTGTGAACCTCATGGGCGGATATGATGTGGAAGTTCCCAATCACAACGACGTGGTCAGTCCTTTTCCGATATTAGCTACTGATGAAGCCAAACTGGCTTATGAAAGTCAACCAGTCCAGATGACCCTGTATATTCTTGACAGTGATGCAGAAAAAGGGCCCAAGGAGAAGCTACGGAGAAAGGTGGTTTACAATTTTCCCGAAGAATTCGTTCGCAAAAACGAAATTAAGCTCAAAAACCCGCAGCAGGCCGCAGTTGCCACGTTTAAGTTGATACCTCTGAGTTCTGCCCCGACTTCATCGGGTCGGCCGGATTGAAAAAGGCTATCAAAGCCTCGATGGTCATCCATAACGCTAATGCAAAAATCCCGCCGCCTATTATAACGAGAAGCCAGTTGGCCTTGTTGATAAAATCTATTTCGTTTTTGACCATAGCCCAGTTTGTAATCACCAGCATAATCAGACACGGCACGGCGGTAACAATAAACTTCAGTCCGCCCTTACGTTTTAGATAAAGTGTAACCACCAGCAGAGCTAAGGCGGCTAAGAGTTGGTTTGCGCTACCGAACAAAGGCCAGAGTTTCATAGCCCCTGTTCCGTCTGCACCCGTGGCGAATGCCAGCCCCGCCGCTGTAAGCACAGCAAAACTGGTCGCCACCCATCTGTTGGCCAGAAATGGAATTCGCAGGTCGGTTGCCAGCTCACTTATCACGTAACGCTGGATTCGCGTCGAGGTATCGAGGGTCGTTCCGGCGAACGATGCGATGAATACACCCATAAGTGTAATTCCAACCGCCTCAGGCATCCCGAGTTTCCCCATCATATTGGCTGCACCAATAACTACCGGCGCTATTTTGTCGGACAATCCCTTGGCTCCTATCCAGGTGCCGTACTGATGCTGCCATGCTGCCTGGCCGGTTAGAATTGTGCCGTTGTCGAGCTTTAGAGCCATTCCGATACCCGCCGCCACGCAGACCAGAACCAGCATCGCTAAAAAACCTTCGAGCAGCATTGAGCCGTACCCTACAAACTGACAGTCGGTTTCTTTGGAGACCTGTTTTGAACTTGTGCCGGAGGCCACGAGCGAATGAAATCCGCTGATGGCACCGCAGGCGATTATCACGAACATAAAAGGCCAAATCGGCGGCGTACCAGCCGGCAACTCGAGATTCACGGCAGGTGCCACCAAAGGCAGGTTGCCCGATAATGAAGCAACCACCGTGCCGCCGACCAACAGACCCATAGCGATAAACAACTGCCATGCGTTGATGTAGTCCCTCGGCTGAAGAAGTGTTGTAACCGGCAGTGTGGAAGCCACCCAGGCGTAAATCAACAGGACTATCACCCATAATCCCGTCGGCGGCATCCCAAAGGTCGTGCCAAGCTCGACGGGAAGTAAACTGCCTATAGCAATGCACAGATACATTCCGATTACGGCTATTGTTGTCGCAATGGCGACGTTGGCAGTCTTTTTATAGACGGCGAAACCCAGCGCCATGGCTATCGGAATCTGCAGCCAGACCGGAACGACCGCACTGGGGAACCTGGTAAAGACCGTTGCAATCACAACGCCGAATATCGCGATAACAATCAGCAGACTCAAAAATACAACGGCGAAGAATATAAATCGCACACGCATATTGATATACCTGGCGGCGATTTCTGATAAGCTTTTTCCCTCGTTTCGCATCGAGACTACCAGCGCCCCTAAATCGTGCACCGCCCCCATAAATATGCATCCGAGGAACACCCAGAGGATAGCCGGCAGCCAGCCCCAGATGATTCCTATAGCCGGTCCTACAATCGGCCCTGTCCCGGCAATCGAAGTATAATGATGTCCGAAGATTATCCCCTTACGGGTGGGTACATAATCAATGCCGTCTTGAAGCTCCCTGCTCGGCACGGGTGCGTTCTTGTCGAGTTTGAATATTTTCTTTGCCAAAAACCGCCCGTAAGTATGATAGGCGACCAGATATCCACCTCCGCAAAGCAGCATAAGTAAAAGTGTATCCATTCCTTATACCTCGTATTTTGTATTTACTTTTTCTTATCCATTATTTCCTGTGCGGCCGGGCCAGTAGTCTTATCGGCACTTCTTCTACCGGGAGTATAGTTCGCAGGCGGTTTATGATAAATCTGAAATAGTTTTCTTCGAAGAGTTCGGGCCTGTTTACGAACATAAGTATCGTAACCGGATTGACAGCAATTTGCGTAACATAATAAATTTTTGGCCAACCCTTTTTTTTCCCTTTAGCCGTGCCGATTTTTTCTTGTTTTATAATTTCAAAGGCCTTGTTTAATTTGGCGGTGGGTATCCACGTTGTTGTTTGCTTGAAGATTTCCGCCGCCAAATCCAGAACGCTCTGGACGTTCTTTGCTTCGGTTGCTGTGGTAAAGGCTATCGGTGCATATCTTAAGCCCGGCAGCATTTTCGTCAAATACTGCTCGTAATCATCGGTGGCGGCCGAATCTTTGGCCAAGTCCCATTTATTGATAACTATTATGCAACTTTTATATTCTTCAGCGATGAACTTTGCTAATTTCTTATCGACCTGCGAGACGGGCACGGCAGCATCAATCATAAACATCACAACGTCGGCCCGCCGAATAGACCGCGTTACACGAACGTAGCTGTAGAACTCAATACTGTCGGCCATTTTGTTTTTCTTTCTTATCCCTGCCGTGTCGATGACGGTGATGGTCTTTCCGTCTTTTTCGAACCGTACATCGACAGCGTCTCTGGTAGTGCCCGGCGTCTCGCTGACGATTACCCGCTCAGAACCGACCATAGCGTTTACAAGCGTGCTCTTGCCGGCGTTTCGCTTGCCGACGATAGCCACTTTCATAGCCGGCTCTGCCGGCCTGCCCGGCCCCAGAGCTGCGAGTTTGTCGAAGATTTTATCGAGCAGTACCGCTTTATTTAGATTGTTCTGTACTGAGACGCACAGGAACTCGCCGAAACCTAATTTGGAAAACTCACCGGCGGTGGGGAACATCCTGGCCGTGTCGGCCTTGTTGGCAACGCCGATGACGTCAAGGTCGTTCTTGCGCAGAAGCCGGGCTACTGTTTTATCCAACGGCACCAGACCATCGCGAATATCGACCATAAACAGGACGAGCTGCGCCGATTCTATCGCCTGGAGGATTTGCTGTTCGATGTGCTCGCTTAGCTGGTCGCTATCGACTATCCCGTATCCGCCGGTATCGATAAGCTCAAAATAATGGTCGTCTCTTCCGATGAAGGTGCTTACTCGGTCTCTCGTAACGCCGGCTGTCGGCTCGACGATACTTATCATCGCACCTGCCAACGCATTGAGCAGACTACTCTTGCCGACATTCGGCCGACCAATTATTGCTACTGTGGGTAAAGCCATTTTCTATTATTTCCTGTTGATTATTTTCCGTTTACTATTTACTATTTTCATCAAACAGTCAATGTTCAAATTTGGAGTTGCACACTGTTTTCCAAAGGAGGCAAGTCTTATGGACAACAATCGACGGGACTTTCTGAAAATAATGGCTGCCGGAGCGGCTATTGCGGCGCTGCCAGCGTATGCACAACAGCCGAAGAAGAAAAAGGCTGACAAGTCCGTGGCGCAAACGGTTCTGCCTCGCTGGCGGGGTTTTAATCTGCTGGATATGTTCACAATGCGAAGCAAAGGCGATTTTCAGGAAGATGATTTCCGCTGGGTGCGCGACTGGGGTTTTGGCTTCGTTCGTTTACCGATGTGCTATCGGCTGTGGATAGAAGACGGAGACGACTATAAAATCCACGAGCCAATGTTAGAGAAGCTCGACCGGGCTGTGGAGCTTGCCGGCAAATACGGTCTCCACATCAGTCTGAATTTTCACCGTGGGCCGGGATATTCGGTGAACAGGGAATTTACCGAGCCATTCAATCTCTGGAAGGACAAGGAACCGCTCGAAGCATTCTGCTTCCACTGGCAGACGCTTGCCAGGCGCTATCGTGGTGTTTCGAGAGATAAGCTCAGCTTCGATTTAATCAATGAGCCGCCTTCCATTGGCCAGCGCATGAGCCGTGCCGACCATGAGCGTGTAGTCCGGACGGCGGTGGCGGCCATCCGTGAAATAAATCTCGACCGTATTGTCATAGCCGATGGTATGAGCTGGGGTAATGAGCCTGCGCCGGAGTTGGCCGACCTCGGAATCGGCCAGAGTACACGGGCATATCAGCCGATGTTTATCAGCCATCACAAGGCCTCGTGGGTAAACAGTGATAGATATCCCGAGCCGGCCTGGCCCGGACATGGCTGGGACCGCAAGCGTCTGGAACAACACTACCAGAAATGGGCCGACCTTGCTAAAAAAGGCGTTGGTGTGCACTGCGGCGAAGGCGGCGCTTATAATAAAACGCCGCACGATGTGGTTTTGGCCTGGCTGCGGGATGTGCTGGAGATTCTTACCGGCCACGGCATCGGGCTTGCGCTTTGGAATTTCCGCGGCCCATTCGGCATTCTCGATTCAGCCAGAAAAGACGTGCAATACGAAGACTTTCACAGTCACAAACTCGACCGCAAGCTGCTTGAGTTGTTGCAGGAATTTGACTAATCCTGTCGCAGCTGCACTATGTTAGCGCCCGTTTATTAGCGGTAGTTTGAGAACAAATTCGCCCTTATCTTTTCTCCAGATTGCTAATTCGGCGCTTTGGTCATCCATAACTTCAAAAATAGCCAACTCAAATTCCAGATGGTTCCTAATCGGTCTATCGTTAACCTTGAGAATAACATCTTTCTTTTTAATCCCTGCTGTTTCAGCAGGACTATTTGGGTCAGTGGTTTTCACAAAAAGGCCTTGTTTGACATCGAGACCTTCATTCAAGACCAGAGCCAGCATTAATGGCTCCGTCTTCAAACCTGTTTTGGGAAATTTAAAATCTTCCGCCAATTGCACAATATCAGTGTTTAAGGTCCTATTGAAGATTTTTATTAGGTCTGAACCATCCAGGTATTTTTCTTTGTTGACCTCGAGCATAGTTTTTTTGATAGCATCTTCTCCGAACCGCTGCTCAATAAGCAAAAATAAGCCAAGCGCTGCGTCGTAATAGGCGCCCCTGGACTTATCCTTTGAGTATTGATGCCACGAAAATAGCTTGTTTCCGACCTTTCTTAAGGATGAAAATGGATATTTACGTAGGCCTGAGTAGCCTCTGTCTCGACTTTTTGCAAAATCTTCCTCCTGTGAGGCTATCTGATAGGCAAGATAGCCGACATATTCGGCAAACCCATCGCGAAACCAACGGGTGTACTTCAGAATATTAATTGGAAGCAAAAGCAATCTCCCCTTAGCATCCGGAAGTACGGTACCGCCTTCCTTGGGTAGTATTAATGAAAATTCTGCCAGCTCATGGAACAATAATTCCGGGTACACAATGTTTTGAGAGAAAATGGCCAGGCAGGATTCATTGCCCGCCTCGACAAAAAGCGGAAACTGCAGCTCGTTAACGTCCGCTTGCAGTGTCACATCGACGTTTTGTGGTATTTTATCTTCTCTAAACAGGTAAAGCTTCGTTCTACAAGTAATCTCAAAAGCCGTCTTTCGTTCAATCCCTTCAATCAATTCACTGAAATGCCTGGCGATACAATCTGCCTGACTCTCAAGACCTCGCTGGTAAACGACGTTTACATCCGCGACGTTGATTGAGCCTCCGAAGCTCTTTTTTTTGATACACCGGGGACAGATATGGAACTTCTGGTAAGTTGTGAAGTTCAGGCGGCCTTTTTTCTTCTTAAGGGAAGCCGCAAGCAAATCTCCATAAAAACTCTTACATCCTGTGACCGCCTCCAAACTCACAGCCAATAAGACAATTAATAGCGTTTTACGCATTGCTATATTCTCCAAAACAGAACAACACGCAGATGACTAAAATTTTACTATGATATATTATAGCCGATATACAGCCGTTTTGTTACAAAAAAACTACATTCGATCGCAGGTTCATGGATTACCTGGAAGCGGTGTCATCGCCCTCATATTGAAAGACGTCTTCCAACGAGACGCCGAAAGTTTGGGCTATCTTAAAGGCCAGGGGCAGTGAAGGTGCATATTTTCCGGCTTCGATGGCAATAATCGTCTGGCGGGTTACACCTACTTTGTCAGCCAACTGCTGCTGGGTCATTTGATCATTCTCAAAGCGCAGCCGACGAATCTGGTTTTTGATGGTTTGACTTCGCTCACCAGAACTTTCACTTTTCACCATCTTTACCCCCCCGGCCATACTGAACCAGAACCGCTACAGAGTAAACCAGCATAACAATAAAGAATACGCCGAGATTGATAATTGGCAGCAACC
>CAYTND010000105.1:0-7297 GCA_964438965.1 uncultured Pirellulales bacterium | reverse complement strand
AAAGAGACCCTAAGCTGAGTTAAGGTACCTGCCGAGCCGCGGCTCTGGCACGGCTGGAAAAAAGGAAGGAAGAAAGAAAGTAGCTATGGACCGAAGAGATTTCATAAAAACATCAGGGGGCATAGTAGTCGGTTCCGCATTAGGCGGGCTGACGTTTAGCTGCCATTTAAGAGAAGTATCGCCTTTCGGATGGTGTGGCTTCAAATATGCCATGTGCAATGAGAGTATGGCTGAATTAAGTTGGGCAGAACAATGTCAAATCATAGGTGATGCTGGTTATAAGGGAGTTGAAATCGCGACGTTTACTCTGGTCAAAGAAAGTGTACGGGAAATAAGCCCAACAAAGCGAAAAGAAATGGTCTCGGTCATGAAAAATGTTGGCATCGAATGTGCCGGCCTTCATTGGTTATTGGCACCGCCGCCAAAAGGACTGCACTTTACCACACCTGATGCTGCTGTTCGCCAAAAAACTATCGCGTATCTCGATGAGCTTATCGATTTTTGTGGTGACCTTGATGGGCCTTATATGATTTTTGGTTCTCCGAAACAACGCAATACAAGGGACATTTCCGTTGAAGAAGCCAAAAAATATTTCGCTGAGGGCCTTTTAGCGGTTGCCGACCATGCTCAGCAGCGCGGCATTAAAATACTTATCGAAGCTTTAGGCAAAAGGGCAACTGATGTTGTCAATACCCTGGCAGAAGCGCTGGAGCTGGCTGAACAAGTCAATCATCCGGCTGTTCAGATAATGTTCGACTTCAACAATACCGTTGATGAAACCGAGCCATTTGATGTCCTGCTGAGAAAGTACTGCAAGCATATCCATCACGTTCACGTCCAGGAAATCGGTGGTAAATATCTCGGCACGGGAACAGCGGTAGATGACTATGTGGAGGCTTTTCAGACGCTTAAGGACTTAAAATATGATAAGTGGATATCTCTCGAAGTATTTGATTTTTCACCGGGTGGCAGGAGAATTGCCGAAGAGTCAATGAGGACTTTGAAACAAATCGAAAGCAAATTACTTTAACTCTTTTAGATAACTTATAATTGAAAGATATGTTCCGGAAGAACTCCCCTTTAACGGAGGCAAACACGATGAAAACAAGTTTTTTATTATCACTCTTTGCTGTTTCCTTTGTGGTTAGTGCTCTCAACATTTCATACGCCCAGGAAAGTCGAAAGGATTTCTCTCCTAAACCGGATGAGCAACAACTGCCCAACGCTATGCACTCAGCAATGAAAGAATTGCCTAACATAACGGTTGGGAAAAATAATGCTCATTTAATAGGCGGTGACAACAGGGCCTTGCAGGCTGCGGTCGATTATATTGCCGGGCTTGGAGGTGGGATAGTTGAAATCAAGGAGGGGGAATATGTGATGTATGATTCACTGCATCTGCGCGCCAATGTAACGGTCAGGGGCAGGAAAGGCAAAACGGTCTTACGGAAAGCTGACGGGGCTGTATCTCCCCTGGCCCTTGACGGCGACTTTGGTGAGCAACAAATCACGTTGGAGGACCCGACTGGCTTTGAAGTAGGTTATGGCGTTGCGATTTGGGACGATAGTTCAGGAGGATTCCATACCACTGTTGCTCGCATTACAGGGCGAAACAATAACACCTTCTCAATTGACAAGCCGCTGATGTCTGACTGCATGGTAAGCAACAAAGCCAAAGCCGCAACAGTCTTTCCGGTAATCAGCGGCTATCACATCGAAGGGGCGCGAATTGAAGATATCATAATTGATGGTAACAAGGACTCCAACGTCCACTTGAATGGCTGCCGAGGTGCCGGGATTTTCCTATATCGAGCCTTTGGGACAGTCATTCGGGGTTGTATCGTGCGAAACTACAATGGGGATGGAATCAGTTTCCAGCAATCCAATGATGTTACTGTAGTTGACTGTATTTGTGAGGATAATACCTATCTCGGCATACATCCAGGCAGTGGCTCCCAGCGCCCGCGTGTTCGCAATTGTATCGCCCGTGGTAATGGAACTGATGGCCTGTTTTTGTGTTGGCGGGTTAGGCATGGATTATTCGAAGATAATATTTTGGATGGTAACGGACGATTTGGTATTTCCATCGGGCACAAAGATTCCGACAATCTTTTTCGTTGTAACATTGTCCGTTCGAACCATCGGGATGGAATCTTTTTCCGTAACGAAATGCTGGGAATGGCTGCCCATCGCAATTACCTCGAAGAAAATGTCATCGAGAACAACGGTGCAGGAGGAGAAGCAGCGGGTATTCGTATTCGAGGACACACCAACAACCTGGTTTTCAAGAACAATATAATTCGTGACACCCGTGAAGATAAGTTACAAAGACAAACTGTAGGAATTCGTATCGAAGAGCAAGTCGGACAAGTGATCCTCGATGGCAATAAGATAAAGGCCAAAATAGCGGTTGACGATAGACGAGTATCAAAGTCAAAATAGAGTCTGCTCCTCTGACTGATTGCATTTTTGTTGCGAAATAACGGCTTGTTTATAGGAGAATATAAGCAATGAGAACTACACAAGCAAAGATGACCCTGTTAGAAGTCAGAGGTCAGAAGTCAGAAATCAGAAGTCAGAAGTCAAAGGTCAGAAGTCAGAGTCTGTCATCCATCCTCTGTCCTCTGTCTTCTGTCATCCGTCCTCTGTCCTCTGTCCTCTGTTTTCTAATGTTAGCGACAACGGCAACCGCAGTGGAGAATTGGCTGCAATTCAAATACGACTGTCGGCATTCGGGCAATGTTCCCGATAGAAGCATAACTACCCCTCTTGGTCTGATTGGTGCTGTTCCGTTAACCGATGCTATCTTTACCGCGCCGGTGGTAGCAGACGGACGCGTTTATGCAGTGGATGGGTCAGGGGTAGCTTTTTGTATCGACGCATCTACTTTACGTGTTTTATGGAAGGTCGAAACCGGAGACGGTAAAGCCAACTGTAATAACGTATCATCACCGGCCATAGCAGGGCGTTACCTTCACTTCGGTACTATGGCAGGGTCTTACTACGTGCTGGATAAAGCCAGCGGTAACATAGTCAAAGAGATCGCCTGCGGCGAGCCAATCTTCAGTAGCCCTGTAGTTGCCAACGGCCGAGTATATTTCGCCACGCTCGGCTCACAAATCTATGCCCTTGAGCCTGACGGCACAATTTGCTGGACCTGGGACTTCGTAAAGGAGATTCTTAAGTTCAACGGTAATCGTTGGAGTGGAGAAGACTGGTACAAACATAAGTCAGCAAGGGTAACATGGCGAGACCAATTCTCTTGCTCAAGGAACATGGTGGCATACGGCAAGATACTCGTTGTTCCTGCGGGCGGCTCGGCAGTTTGCCTGGAGGATAAGGGTAGTAATGCTGAGCTTCGAGGAATGGCAACCGTACCGGCATACGCAGGTTCGGAGAAACCAGCCACGTTTGGGCTAAGTATAAGCGAAGACGGGTTGCTATATCGGCAGTGGCATCGGCGAGACAATACCGGCAGAGTCGAGATAATCCCGCTTAGTGACAGCGAAGCAAAAATAGAGCATGTCCCTGGAACGCTTACTGAGATAAATCGGCCAGGCCTGCTGAGTTTCTCTTCGGTAAGCATTCGCGGTCAGGATGTTTACCGATGTCGCCCGGAAGAGGGTTTTGGGTTCTGCAAGCATTCTCCCGGCCAAGAGCAACCTCAGTATCTCGGAGGCTATCCATCTATTGCTCCGCCGATTCTTCTTCGCAATACGGGAGTATATGGCGGCCTGGACGGAAATCTTTATGTTGTCCCGCTGTCCGGAAACGGTAAAGTGTGGTCATTTAAGACCGCCTTTGGGAAAGCTATCTCTGCCCCGGTAGCTGTCTGCGATGGTCGGATTTATTTCGGCTGTGAGGATGGGTATCTGTACGTCCTGGGACCAAAAGCTAAAGCACCACTGCCGTCAAAAGACCTTCAGCCATGGAAGATAAGAAGCCCGCTAACAAGCGAACTCGCCGAGGCGAAGTACGATTGGTTCACCAACTTCGGCAACATGGCAAGTACTAATGCAAATGAGCAGGGTCTAAAACCTCCTTTCAAAATCAAATGGATTCGACGCTATGAGGGCACCTTCAAGCACATTCCCGTATGTGGTGGAGGCCGGATGTACACCCATACCGCTGAGGGCCAGATTTTCGCTGTTGAGCAGGAAACAGGCAGACTATTGTGGCGGCGATACTGGCCCGGAGTGCATGTTTCTTTTACCAGCCCAATTTACTATAAAGAACGTCTGCTGGTCCCTCAGGCAGGGATGAAAAAATCCAGTATGCGCTGCCTCGATGCAGCTACGGGAGAGTTGCTGTGGGAAGCTCCATTTACCGGCTCACCAAGCTGGAGCCGGCAACAACCACCGCTCATATATAAGAACCTCGCTGTTTATGTCTTTGGCTCGGGCAAATATGCACCGCAAGGAACAGAAAAGGCTTATGTCCACAAAGGTCAGCCGGTAAAGGCACCTGATGGAGTTGAGATGATGAGCTGGATTTACAGCCACAACAATCCTTACTATCCCAAAGACAATAAACCCCTCGTACGGGCATGGGACATCGATACCGGAAATGAGGTCTGGACAATAGATTTTTCACAGTTCGGCTATGGCGGTAATGATTCCGGCTTATCTCTGATGGACGATACGCTTTATTATTCGACCTTTTTTGGGTATGCTTCAAAAACAAAGGATGGCAAACCCAAGGCAAAGGGTCTGACGGCAGCTATTGAACCAGCGACCGGCCAAGTCATTTGGCTGACGACAAAATACTATGTTACTGCCGGCTGTACCATCTCTGCAGAAGATGGGCGTCTGTATCTGGGCGGGTACAACCAACCTAACGAAAGAACAAAAAACCGTTATGTCCTGTGTCTGGATGCCGGGAACGGCTCATTGATATGGCAGTCAGAGCCGGTCGCCAAGGCTGTTAATGTCGTTACGGTGGGGCGGAACTTTCTATTCATACATGCTTCTACGGGCAAGCCGAGCTATCTGATAGACAAGGATACAGGAAAAATCCTGTCCGTCTTCGACAAAGGTTATGCATGCACCCGATTTACCTTATCAGAGCCTTACATAATTAGTGCCAACATGGACCTGATTGACACCTCGGATGGCAACAGACTGGTCTCTTCCGGGCCATGTATGGACGTACGGGAATGCGTGGGCGCGGTCGTATCGAACGGCCGCATTTTCTACACCTCCCAGGGAAGTGGACTACAGGTCTCACAGGTTTTTGGAGCAGAGGCTAAACTCTTAAAAAGAACGAATAATGAATATTGAACAGGGAATATCGAATGTCGAATTAATCTTCTTTCCTTCTTCATTCATCATTCTTTGTTCGATATTGGATATTCTTTTTTGTAACTCTGCTGCGGGTTAGTGTTATCTTTTGCCCTGCCGAGGTTTTGATTACCAGGTCATTCCCATCTTTGCTGACAGCATTCTTTGCGGCACCTTTGATTTCGTAGTCAGCTTCTTCGAATGGATTTTCGAGCCGGCAAGTACCGCCCTTTTCCGAGGTTATCCTAACCGAATGCGTCAGACCGCCTTTGCGTTCCGCGGAAACAAGAAAAGCCCCTTCCGCGCGGAGTGTTTTGAAAGATACATCTTTCCAGCTCGTCGGCACAGCCGGAAATATACGGATAGTACCGCTGTGGCTTTGCAATAACATCTCCTGCAAGCCTGCCGCAGCAGCGAAGTTCCCTTCCAGTGTGAATGGTCTGTAGCGGAAGTTAGAGTATCCTTTCCCGGATTGGTCGCCATTGCAATGGAAACTGTTGCGCAGGCAAAATGCTGTCGAGAAAATCTCTAACGCCTTCTCGGCTTTTTCTCCGTCTCGTGCTCGTGCGGCCAAGCTCGCAAGCCAACTGAAGCTGTATCCTGTCCACAGGGATGTTCCGCTTTGTTCAAGGTCAGCCAAAGAGGCATTGATAATTGCCTGGTCTTCCGGGCCATTTTCCCAGTCAATGAGCCCCAGTGGATGAATGGCCATTAAGTGAGAAAAGTGCCTGTGCGAAAAAGGAAGAGGATAGTCCTTTGCAACGAGCATCTTTTTGCTCTTCGCATCGAGTGCGAGATTGGGCATTTTGGTCAGCGCCTCTCGCCAGTGCTGTGCTTGCTCAGCTTTACCTGCCTCAGCAGCCAATTCGGCGGTCTTCTCAAATGTCCAGCGAATAAGGGCAAGGTCGTAATTGGTAATTGTAGGAAACCACGCCTCAATCCGATTATCGTTTATCTCCGGCGACGAGCTTAAAGGAAGTGTACGCCTGCCGTCAGCTCCGTTTTCGGTAACGGCTTCAAGGAACACGGACACCTCGCGAAGCCACGGGTATGCCCGGTTATTGAGGAACTTCCGATCCATACTGTATCGCCACTGGAGATAGAAATGATGCGCCAGCCAGGCCGCTGTTGTTGATGAATGTGTGTACTGGTGCCAGCCGCCGATCTGCTTCTGGTTCAGGTCCGCCGTCATAGGCACATTCAAACCCGGTAAGCCAAAGAACCGTCTTGTCCAGGCTCTTGCATTCTCCTTTGTTTCCCACAGCCAGTTTACAAATCCAAGCGCTCCATCGAGGTGGTTTCCACTGTAAGCCGGCCAGTAGCTCAACTCTGTGTTTAGGTCGTGATGGTAATCTCCCTTCCACGGCGGGATTTTCATGTTGTCCGCAGTCCAGGGACCCTGTAAGGAGATGGGCGGCGTGTTAGGCCGAGCCGCGGCACCAAATTTGTACATCTCTAAGTACCACTGCCGTTCAATGATTGCATTGGGGACCCGGACGGAAGATTTGTCCCAGTATGAATCCCACCACCTGCCGTGGGTAATTTTAGAAGCCTTGTCAAATCCTGTTCTCAGTGCCTTCTCGCAGTTGGTACGGGCCGTTATTAGAGGGTCCCGGGACTCATTCGAAGTAGCAATTGACCATGCCCCTACCCAGGCATCTTTTGACTTGCGCCAGGAAACAACTACGGCAAACTTAAATCCACCCCACCCTTCTTGTAAATAGCCTGTCCAGTTATTACCGCTCGATTCAACTGGTGGGTCATATCTCAGGCTTGCCAGGTCGCCCGCACTAATTTTTCCAGGCCCGGCTTCATCTGTAATCTCACCTGCAAAAGGCGGCGCCAGCAGCTTTATACTTACAGGTCGGGGCGAATTGATGCGAACCATCCCGAACGGCTCTGTCGCATGGACAAAAACATCTGCTTTATTGTGGTCATTGAACCGGACAGAGGCCGTCGCTTTAGCAAGGTCCAGCGAGGCATTTTCAAAAACAGGATCGCCACTGAGTGTCAGCTCT
>CAYTND010000104.1:0-7305 GCA_964438965.1 uncultured Pirellulales bacterium | reverse complement strand
ATCCTCGAAATATCAAGCATTCTATTGTCCTGGCCGGGCACATCAACATCAGCACCAAGCTCATCTATATCCTTGTGGAGGTTAGCCAGGGCATGCCTGAGTATTGCGATTTGCCTTGCGCTTTCGGCTGAGTAAGGGCCGTCAAGCACTTCCTTTTCCATCACCATTTCGCAGTCAAACCTAAGGCCTCGACCGGACCCGAACTGAAAACTTTTGGCCTTGTCATCTACGAAGAAGAAATACTTTCGTATTGCACTCAATTCGTTCTCCTGGAAGGTAACCATATTGAACCATGTCTGATAACCGTCCTTGCTTTGTCCCAATGAGACAACAACGTTCTCGCTGTGGCTAATCAGCTCATCTCCCGCAAAACCGGCTCCAGGCTCATCTTTCAACCTTTGAATCTTGGGTACCGCGTTTTGAATAACGCTCTGCTTTACCCTTATCTGGTCATAGGGAGTGGAAAGTTTCGTTTGATAGGAAAGCTGCCGGGCCTTGGCCCATGGGGACGCAATAGAACAGCCCCCCAACAAAGTGCCCGAAAGCAAAACAGCGAAGAGGCGCATGGCAACCGTCGATTTACGGCTTACAATTTTTGTTTTTTTCGCCGCGAAGCGGCAGTCAACAATCGTAATTTGCTTTGATTTTATCCGCCTCATAACATCTGTCCTTTGGTCTTTCTTACTTCGTGTTTCGAATAACGATTCACGAAACATTCTTCTTGTTTTTAGGCTTCTTTCGAATCAATCCACTTCATCATCTTGCGCAATTCTCGACCGACGGTTTCCAGTTGGCTGTCGTGGTCTTTTTCGTATAGCTCTTTGAACTTTTTAAGTCCCGACTGGTATTCGTTTACCCATTCCTTGGCGAATTCGCCGGATGTAACCTCAGCTAATATTTTTTTCATCTCAGCTTTGGTTTGCTCAGGAATAATTCTCGGCCCACGGGTCAAATCACCGTATTCGGCGGTATTGGATATACTGTATCTCATATAGCTCATCCCGCCCGCATACATAAGGTCAACTATCAGTTTCACCTCGTGCATACATTCGAAGTAAGCAATCTCAGGTTGGTATCCGGCTTCCACTAACGTTTCAAAGCCGGCTTTAATAAGTGCCGTCAGACCGCCGCAAAGAACACACTGTTCACCGAACAAGTCCGTTTCCGTTTCTTCTTTGTATGTCGTTTCGATAATACCTGCGCGGGCGCCGCCTATTCCGTTCGCCCAGGCAAGGGCGATTTGCCTGGCATCACCGGTTGCATCCTGCTCGATGGCCACAAGGTTCGGCACACCGCCGCCTTTTTCGAACTCACTGCGAACCAGATGCCCCGGCCCCTTCGGAGCAATCATAACAACGTTAACAGTCTCCGGCGGCACGATATACGTGAAATGAATATTAAAGCCGTGACAAAAACCAAGCGTCTGGCCCGCTACCAAACTGGGCCCAATTGCCTCAGCATAAACTTTCCCCTGGACCTCATCCGGCACGGTTACGATAATGAGCGTCGCGCCGTCCATAGCCGTTTTTATATCGGTTGGCGCAAAGCCGTGCTTGGTCGCAAGCTTAAAGTTATCTGTACCTTCCAGCTCAGCCACCGCTACTTCTATGCCGCTATCGCGCAGATTCAGACTGTGCGCATGACCCTGGCTGCCATAGCCAATAACCGCCACCTTCTTACCCTTTAACGCATCTATCGGAGCGTCTTTTTCGTAATAGATTTTCGCTGCCATAGCTTTAATTCTCCTTACTCTGTTTGTATTCCAGGAATTACTAACCTGTTTTTTACTGTCATGCTGAGCAAAGCGAAGCATCTGGCCTGCAAATGAGAATAACGTACACTTGTGCAGGGAGAGATTCTTCACTTCGTTCAGAATGACAAATCGACTTATGTTATTGTCAATAAACCCTTTCTAATCCTGATGAAACCTTGAGCCATTCATCAGGTGCCGAATTTCACACCTGCGCATTATATTAGAAGCTGCTGATTAGGCAAGGAATTTAATAAGTGGATGAGTCAGCGCATATACGCATTCACGCATAAACTTATTTACGGTTCAATCTTTGCATGTCGCGGCATCGCTATTGTACCGGTCCTGGCCACGCTCTTAATCCCATAAGGCTTGCACACATTGATGAAGGCCTCAATCTTGGCCTCAGGCCCGCTGATTTCGACCATAACAAACTTTTGGCCGATGTCAACAACTTTGCCTCTAAACATTTCTATCAGCGATAAGATTTCAGGCCGCTTCTCAGGTGGCGCCGAAATGGCTATAAGCATCAAATCACGCGCTACCACAGGCTGGCCGGCAAAATCCTGGACCTTGACGACAGGAACAATCTTGGCTAATTGTTTTCGAACCTGTTCAAGGACCCTGTCATCACCAATAACAACAATTGTCATCCGGCTCAACTGTGGGTCTTCGGTTCGGCCGACGACCAGCGAATCAATATTAAACGCCCGCGCCGCAAACATCCCCGCAACATGGGCAAGAACGCCCGGCTTGTTTTCAACCAATGCACTTATTATATGCTTCATTTTTCATCCAACTTTCAAATCAGATTAATCTTTCCAGTATATCAAGCCCGCTCATCTCATCTATACTTTTGCCCGCCGGTACCATAGGCCAGACATTTTCTTCTCTTTCGATTCTAAAGTCAACAACGCAGGGCTTCTTTTCGGCCAACATCTGCTTGACCGCTTTGGGAACTTCTTCTTTTTTATCGACAGTAATCCCAACCGCACCCATCGCACGTGCTACGGTTGCATAATCCGGATTGGACAGATAGCTCTTGGAATAACGCTTATTATAGAAAAGCTCCTGCCACTGCCGAACCATTCCCATATATCCGTTATTTAAGATACAGACATTTATCGGCAAATTATGCTCAACCGCCGTCGCAAGTTCCGTCATCGTCATATTGAAACTGTGGTCGCCGTCAATATCAATAACTGTCGCATCGGGCATAGCTACCTGAGCACCTATGGCGGCCGGCAGACCATAACCCATCGTCCCAAGTCCGCCGGAGCTTATGAGCTGTCTGGGACTGATGAATTTGTAAAATTGGGCCGCCCACATCTGATTTTGGCCGACGCCCGTCGTTACGATTGCGCCGCTTTTGGTCTGACGGCAAAGCTCCTCAACAACGAACTGCGGCTTAATCGTTGACGAATCCTGGTCATACCGAAAGGCAAACTTCTTCTTCCATTCGGAAATTTTATTGAACCATCTTTTTCTCTCGTGGTATTCGACTTCCTTAACCAGCTCGCCAAGAATGACTTTGGCATCGCCCACAACAGGAATATCCACGCTAACATTCTTCGATATACTCGAAGGGTCGATATCGATATGGATTATCTTCGCATGCGGAGCAAACGTCTCGACTTTGCCCGTAACCCGGTCATCAAACCGGGCACCGACGGCAATCAACAAATCGCACTCCTGCACGGCATAATTGGCATACGCAGCGCCGTGCATCCCGAGCATATCCAGAGATTCCGGCTTTCTCTGGTCGTAACTGCCCAGCCCTAAAAGTGTCATTGTTACGGGCAGATGTGCCTTTTCCACCAATGCTCTTAGCTCCTGGCTTGCGTTGGCGCTGATAACACCGCCGCCGACGTAAAGCACCGGCTGTTTGGATTTATTTATCGCCTGCGCAGCCATTGATATCTGTTTGGCATGTCCTTTGGTCCGAACCCGGTAACCGGGCAGCTTCATCTCAGCCGGACCGTCGGTACTGCACTTGTTAACCGCCACGTCAACCGGTAAATCAATCAGCACCGGGCCGGGCCGACCGGTTGATGCAATATAAAATGCCTCCCGAATCGTACGAGCTGCGTCTTTAACATCCTTGATAATGCAGTTGTATTTCGTAACCGGACGGGTAATGCCGGTAGTGTCGGCCTCCTGGAATGCGTCATTTCCGATAAGCTCGGTGCGGACCTGACCCGTCAGGGCAACTAACGGCACAGAGTCCATCATCGCCGTAGCAAGACCGGTAACTAAGTTACACGCACCCGGACCGCTGGTCACCAATATAACGCCGACCTTTCCACTGGCGCGGGCGTACGCATCAGCCATATGACACCCGCCCTGTTCGTGGCGCGGAATTACAAAATTAATCGGCGCATCATACAACCTATCGAACAAAGGCAGCACTACCCCGCCGGTATAACCGAACATTGTATCGACACCCTGTTCAATGAGTGTATCGACGATGATTTGGGCGCCTGTTTTAATGGTGGATTTACCGGCTGAACCAGCCGAAGTGCGGGACTTGGATTTCATTTCTTTATTCCTTTCCTGATAAACCTTATCGGAGTCCCATCCCTGGCCGTCGGCAGGCGAGCCCTGGCCGCCGGCAGGCGTGCTTGTGCCCCACACCTCGGCGGACTGGCCCGCCGCGGCGGGCAAGCTTGTCCCCGTGAAAACGGGGAATGGAAACCCCTTTTGTTATTCCGGCAGGCTCCCACTTTGCGGGAACCCTCAATTATGGCTCTGCTGGGTCCCTCCGGCGAGTCAACCGTTTCTACAGGAGAAAAACGACCGAATCATCCGAAGATTCTAAACCCTGCCATAATCCCGTAACCACAGCTTCCGCTGTATCTCAGGGCCGTATTTGCATGTTTTCACACAAACACAAGAGCATTATACAAAAACCAACCACATCTGTCAATTATTTTCGGCAGTTTATATGGCTGACAATAAAGATTTTTCGCCTTGTTAGTCGAAATAAAGGGGAGGCGGCCAATTCCTTTGGAAGAGAATTCCAAAAGTAGGTCTCAATTATTTGTTTTGTTCATGTATTCCCGTATTCCACGAACAAGCTTTTTGCGATTCTTTGAGTTTTTAGAAAATGCTTCGAAGGTATCATAGGCTAATTGCGCTTTCGAACAAGCCAGTGTAACAAAGTTGACGTCTTTAAAATCATCAATGTTCAACTCATAATCAGCATCATTCCGGTCGTCCCTCAATTCATTCAGGTCACCCGCAACTTCCTCCAAACCGCAGTTGTTCAAATAATGATACACTTTTTTGTGTGATTCCGCCCCTTTAGGTAGTTTGTGCACATACTTCTCAACAAATTGTTTGGCCAAGTTAAAAAGCCCGTAATATCCCCGACTAACAGCAGACCTAAGTGCGGCCTCGTTGTTTGATTGCTTGCATAAACCTTTAGCAAGCTTGAGAAATGCTACTGGCTCCATCTCTATTTATTTTCCCATCTATAGGTGAGAGTTATTTTCCCACGTGCCTTTGCATCCAGAATTGGATACAATTGCTTTTTGAACTTACGCTCATCACCCAAAACATCAACAGGATTTCCTGAGACAGTTAAAACCATCCTGAACGTTTTCCTTCCAGGTATTTCAGGATCGTAAGCAGTACTTATGTTTATGTCATGAAGGTTTCTGAATACTTCTTTTGAGATTTTAACAGCACGACTTACCGCATCTTGAAGATTCTCCTTTTGAATCTCACGCAGTACGTCAGGTAATGCATACTGAAGAAGAATTTCTGTTTGTTTTTGAGAGATATCTTCCCGTATTCTCGGATAACTCCCAGAGATAATGTGAGTGACCCACTTTTGTATTTCAACAAAATCTGGAGAGAATTGTTTGTCTTGTTCTGGAAAATCTATTACTAAAAGAATTCTATCTTCAGTAACAGAAGAATTTGAACTGACATAGGCTTTGAAAATTCTTTCCAAAGTGTATTGTTCATATAATTCCGCAATCACAGGATCCAACAATTGTCCTTCAAGTGTCTTTTCAGAAAATGCCTCCTCAAATTCAAAACTTCCAATATCCTCATAAAGCTCGCGGAAACCAGATAATCCCCTTTGCGGACGGCAAATAATCCTGTTCCAACCTTCGTCACCGTGCGAAATAATAGGGGATACAACATTTCCCGGGAAGAATCTCCCGAAATTTAGGGGAATTCCCGTTCTTCTGTTCCAAGAAAGATTTTCTTTTGATGCTGTTTCCATTATTTCTTTTTCCAAACCTTTTCTTGAATCTCCGAAGTCGTCAAATCTTCAAATCCTTTCACAATCCATTTATGAGCCATATCAAACCATGCTTGAATTCCTTCGTTGCTAATTCCTCGTGTAGTAAGGTCCAAAACAAACACTTGGTCATTATCCTGCCTACTTACAGCCTGGTTCATTTTGACATGGAGTCTACCCTTATTATCTGGCAGCCTGTATGTTGTACGCCAAGCTACACTTTCAGGTTCTAATAGAAACCGCTTATCTTTTGAATAATTCAAATCACGGAAAATACTTCCGACATCATTAGGGTACACCCATCCCTGCCCACGCAATATATGGTTGATATAAGTAAGTTCATACTGCCTTGCCTTTAATTCCCCTATATTTTGTTCCTTAACAAAACTACCAAATAACTCCCAAGAGTTCAAAAACTTAGGAAATAACTCCTCATACCGAGGATATTTGGTATCCGCTTGTAATTTTCTCCAGTTTTGAAAAAACCCGTCTTGTTGGACTTGTATCAGGTGGTTCTTCACTTTATTTATAAAAAGTAACCTCGGTAGAGGTGGGTGGCTTAACTGCTCTATACTCATGGACGGAAGTGGAGGGGTTTTTCCAAATACTTCCCGAACAAATCCAATAGGGGGCCGTTCTTCACACTCAGGGTATTCTTCCCTATTCAACATGTCCCAGAAAAATCCTGTATGAGGAGCTTTGAAACTCTGTAGAGTCTCAAAATGAACTCCGAAAACAACTTCAATTATCGGCGGATTCTCATAATCCGGCAGAGATGATGGGCTCGACTGCATATGTGATTTCCTTTTAACCAAGAGTCCAAAATACACAAAAGATGTTATTATTTATCGGCGCAACAAGCCTGACACTTCCACAAAATACAATTTTAATAAAAATCCTCTTATTTGTCAAGGACAACTTTCGCTCTCGGCGTTGGCAGCAAGACCTCGAATCCAATCTCCTTATAAGTGTAACACATTCATTTAGAATGATAAAAAGAGAAGATAGGGGTATTTTGTCACAAATATTGTGAAACTAGATGATAGTATGGACATCTTTGATCGAAAATAGATAAAAATTAATGTTATCAATTATTATTCATGGAGACCAATGTTTGCCCTATAGATAAATAATTTGCAAATGATCACTGCAAATGTTCCTTGCCTGTGCAAATATGAAAAGTCATTTCAGTAATGGCTTGTATTATTCTACAAGTAACAAGTAGAGCTGGTGACTTGCGATCTAAATGTCGTGAGTTTGAGTCCAGCCTGTGCCGATAGGGGATATCACCAGAGGTCCT
>CAYTND010000103.1:0-7367 GCA_964438965.1 uncultured Pirellulales bacterium | reverse complement strand
TCTTGCCCGGGTAGTGCTCGTCCAGCCACAAGAGATCCTCGTTGGGGGGATTAAACTGCATATTCTTGCCAAACCCCATCGAGGCGGCCTGTGACCGGCTGGTAAAGTAGATTACGGTTCGCTTGTCCGTCCATTTCTTCACGGCGGCGTGGCCGTCCATAAAGCTGAACGTGCAGGAATTGCTGTGGAAGACGCCCAGCGGGTCCCACAGCGTGTTTTGCCCGGGCTTGTAGGACCAGCCGTCGACATTGTGGTTGGCGCCGGGGGCGTCGTATATCTCTTCGACAAAGAGCATCTTCGTAGCGGCACTCCTGAAGTCGGTCAGCTTCTTCGGATCGCGAGCCCTGGTTGCCTGGAGATAATCCGGCAGAGAATAGCTGCGGTACAGCAAATGCTGCAATTCCCGGCCATTGCTCGTGCCGCGTCGTATCCGGTCGTCGCCCGGGCAGTGATAGGCACCGATGTCCCTGATGTAGGGGAAGAGGGCGCCTTCCCTCAGCCCGTTATGCCGCTGCTGGAGCGTGACCGGTCCGCTGGGCATCTGGTTATAGCTGCCGTCTCCCTGATAATCCAGAGGCGGCATCACCCAGGGGGGAATGCCATTGGTGGGGGCGTACCTTGCCATTCCCCCGCACATGCTGCTATCGTTCTCGTCGGCATACATTACGTAGGCCAGCCCCATGGTCTTCTGATTCGCCATGCACGCCACTCCTCGGGCCTGCTCACGGACAATATTGAGAGCGGGCATTAAGATTGCCATCAATACAGCAATGATGGCAATAACGACTAAGAGCTCGATTAGTGTAAAAGCATTTCGCTGAACCATGTTTCGCCTCCTTTACCTATCTACAAAATACGTATTTCTTATATAAGCGGCGACTCGCCATTTAGCGGTCACGCTCTCATTCTACCAGATAACCAGCAAGGCAACTACACAATTATACACCCTCCGAGCTATAGAATCAACAAAAAAAATCAGGCCGTGATTGTAACCGGTCAATTATGGGTTTGGTAATCCTTTAGTGCTGCTCAGACGTAAAGAGAACGAAGGCCGCAGATTCCTATTTTACATTCTTGATGAGCGTAAGGTCTCCGTCGCGTGCAGCTTCCAGAATTGGCCCCATATAGCCTTCTATCATCTCGGTTGTGAGCGGCACGGGCATGTTCTGGAGCTTCATTTTAAGCTGCGGATTCTTAGCGGCGGCCAGGGCACGTTCAATATGCTTCCGGCCGAATCCCTCTACTTCGTTCAGGCGCGTTGGAACCCCGATCTTTCGAGCTAACTCAAACATAGCCTCGGCCACGGCGACGCCAAGGTCTCTTGCTTCCAGAGCTTCAATATCAGTTCCTGTCAGCCCCGCGTCCTGATATATCCTGCCGACAAGGTGCAGGGGCCTTTCAATGGCCGGGGCAAAGAAGACGGTGTAGTACGGATTCATGATAGCGCAAGCCCGACCATGGGACAGTATATTTACTAAGGAGAAACTTGTCAGGTGCCCGCCATTGGTTCCGCCTATCATAATGGAATATCCGCCCAAGTCCGTGGCCAAGCAGAGTGCTTCCCGTGCCTCTTTGTCCTTTGGATTGTCGATTGCACGCGGCAGGTAATTGACCGCCAGACTAATACATACCTTGGCAATTTCTTCGACCTTGTCGTAGTAAGGTTTGCCGACAGCTCCGTAAAGGACCTCAAGCGAGTGCGAGATGCCATCGAGCGCTCCGTCGGCTGTCAGGCCCGGAGATGTACTATACGTTACTTCGTAGTCGAAGACCGGATAAGCAGGCACAATTGCATCATCCACAATCAGCTTCTTCTGGCCCGTTGAAACATCTGTAATATTCGAATATTTGGTTAAATGGGCGGCTGAACTTGCTACAGTCTGAATGGCAACGTGCACAGTTAAAGACCTGGCGTTTTCCTCCAAAGCCTTTGTGACAAGCCCGGTTCCAAAATACGCGTCAATCTCACAGTTTAGAGTGCGAAGGACCTCAGCAGCCTTTGTAGCATCGATTGTGCTGCCGCCACCAAAGCTGACTACCACATCCGCCTCAGTTTCCCTCAGGCTGTCCGTAATTCGAAACAGGTCTTCTCTTGGACAGTTCGGCCTGGCACCTTTGATTTCTGCGACAAGACTGATTTGCGATTTGGCCAGTGAGTCGCGTATAAGCCCCACATAATCATCGCTGCCGCTGAACGTATCTCGTACCAACGCAGCTCTTTTCCCGGCAGCGGCGGCAACTTCACCCACTCTTGTAAGGACATCCGTGCCGAATAGATATGAGTTGCTTTTGAACCGGCGTAATAGAACCCGTGCTTTTTCAAAATCAGTCATGTTTTGGCTCTCCACAAAGTAATCACCAAACTAAACTTACTCGAGCTTCTTATAGAATTCAGCTTCCTGGCCGGAAAGTTTTTTTTGCTCAATCAAAGTGCGAACACGCTGCATATCGATGTCCCTTGGTTGGCCTCCAGAAGGACCCCTGCCAGCAACAAGCAGGGGCGAATAATCGCGGCCCATAGGAATGACCTGCAAGAACCTGCTTACAGAAACAGCCGATACAAAGAAGAAAAGACAGAGGACAGAAAACAGAAGACAGAAACCCTGCCATCTGACGTCCGACTTCTGAGATCTGACGTCCGACTTCTGAGATCCGACGTCTGACTTCTGTCTTCTGACGAAACGACACCTGTCACAATGTATGCAGTCCATTTGGTCTTCCGGGGTAAGGCCAAACTCACATCTGCCAAACTTTTTTGCCGGCAGGTAACGTTTTAGTATTGCCGCACTGTTAAGCAATGACAGAAAGGCCCCTGCCGGACACAAATACCGGCACCAAAAACGCCTATAAAAAAGCGAGCCTATTAACGCTGCTGCCACAATTAACAACATTGCCGAGTGAAAATCCAAAATTGAAGATTGACCCGCCAACGGCGGGTATCTATCAAAACCCAGCGTTGCTGGGTTGAAAAATGAAATTAGTGGGTCTGCTGCCAGTGTTGTTCTGTTTCTGGAAAAAAAGAACACGACTATCAAAACAAGAAGGACCACATATTTGATAAACCTTGCCTTTTGCATTGATTCAGCCGACATTAACTGCTTGAATCTACCGGGCACAATGTAACCGAGCAATTCCTGTGCAGCACCAAAAGGGCAGATGTAGCCGCAATAAATATTGCCAAAGATTATTACCAAAAGCGGTACTCCTATGACCAGCAAAAATGCACCCGTTAATTTTAAAGCAGGCGTATGCACGGACAGCAAGGTCGCTATTTGTTCGCTGGAATACTGAGTGTTCAAAATGATACCGCCAAGCACAAGATTAAACAAGAGCAGAACCAATCTGCTCCAAAATCCGCCCCGGTAGATTACAATCAGGGCCAGAACAAAAGCGCTAATCAAATATATGCCGTGGTTGTCCGGCAGATATTCGGCCCGGTGAGTTTTTTCTTTTTTGGGCCCTGCTTCAACAGCGCGGCCAAGAATCTGCGTGGCGAATCTGCGGCCTGATGTTTGAAGTGCTGAGAGAATAGCTTCAGAGCTTACGGTAGCACCGGTTACGGCGTGAACATCAGCGAAAGGCCCAGGCTGGAAGAGCTGACGTTCATTTAAGGAGCTGCGCCACTTGTTAAGAAGCTCCAGGTACGCCGGTGTTTCATTTGACCTTATTATATGGAAGTTAATCAATTTACCGCCAGACTCGTCCACATAAATGGCGAGATTCATCTTACCTCCAAAACCACGAACCTTGGGCGCCAGATCCTCAGAGCTAAAGATATACCCGGTTACTTTATCGTTGGCGTCCAAAACCCTGAAATAATTGATTTCGCGAGCACTATCGCGAAGAACCGTTGATTGCTGCTCAAGGCGCAATTCGCCGGCAAGTCCGCCTACGAGGGCGGATGCCGAATGCTGCGGCAGTGACGGCCTTAGACGTGCACCGGCCTCAGCGAGCAGATTCGAGCAAAGGACGATAGATACGCAAACGCCGAATAAGATGTAGCCGAGCTTGCGCAATCTAAAAGCGATTGTATCAAAAGAACAAACTCGTTCGGTCTTATATATTCTCAGTAAGGCAGGTGGTACATTTACCAGAATGAGCAGAATAAATCCAAACAGCGTTATCTGTACCCCGAGTACCGGAACAAGTGCGAGACTGGTCAGCAGTCCTCCCACCGAGGCGCCAATGTGGTCAGCGGTTTCGAGTTTGCTGCCAGCTTGGCCGGCCTCGAAAGCAGAATCAGCCAATTGCCTGGCAGCTATCGGAAAATAGCTGCCGGCGCATAAACCGGACAAAACAAATGCGACCAGAAATATCAGATGTGTTAACTGTTCGGTCGGCCAAAAAGCGATTGTGCAGAGGACCAATGAATGCACAAATATCACCACAAATAACAATATATCCGGTCGAGTTTTTTTATCGCTTGCCAATAAATGTCTGGTTACAGCAGCACCGATGGTTAGGCCCACCATAAACATAGATGAAATAATACCAATGTACAGGTAAAGTGAGCCGAAACGGGTTTGGTACAAATACATCAGGACAATTACCACCCCGATAGCCACCCAGCCGGCTGAGAAAACCAGGAAACTACTGTCGAAACCGGATTTATACCGTAAGGCATCCTGCGGATTACCTTGTTGAGCTGTTCGCAGGATATAAATAATGCGCAGCACCATAAAAACCAAGACAGGTATAACAAAAGCCAATGGGCCTGCCAGAGCCAAGTGTTTGATAAGTTTTGTGATTGGAGCGCCCGATTGCTTCGCTGCAAGCAATAAACTATATAAATGTGTCAGAGGTCTGGAATCTTGATTAATCAAAAGCTCTTCAGGCAAATCCGCACTCAAGTAGCTTTCCACAGCAGCATCGGCACGGTCCGGCAAATAAACAGAAAGTAAAGCCTGTGGAGTGAAAACACGGCTGGCATTCTCTATCCCCGCAAAACGGTCTCGCAAAGCAGCAGGGTTACCGGTGAGGTTTTCTGAATCAGATGCAATAAACCAGGTGTCCTCACCGGGTGTTATAACAAGCTGTGAGAAAACTTTCTCAAGAGTTAATTTAGTCGAAGCACCAAGATTAATAAGCTCGGTGCCCATAATGTTTTCACCGCCTGCTACGCGAACCTGGAAAATACCATTTGGTTTCAAAGCCGCCTTAACCTGACGGTAGAATTCGAGTGTATAATATCGATTCAGTGCCGAGCTGGTTGCATCAGATAAATTCAAAATTACTATGTCAAATGCTTTTTTCTCTTCGGCCAGCAATGAACGAACATCACCAGCCAGCCGATGTAATCGGTCATCAATAATTTTAAACTCCGAGGGTATAACTCTATCGACCTTCTGCACATATTCACTGTCGCAATGCGCCCAGCTTATTGTCTGAATCTGCGGTAAGTGCAGGAATTGCTGAGACAGGCCCAGTCCTGAACCGATGACCAAGACATTTGTGGAATCAGGTTTTTGACATAAGCCTATAGCTGCTATTCTACCGGCGGTGCTGTCATCGGGTAATGTTTCGATGACACCGCCCTGGGACATTACTACCCATTGGCTTTGATAAACACCATAGAGATATTCAGCCTGAGCAGTTTGGAAAGAGCCATCAGGCTCATCCCCAGGAAATAACTTCGCCCACTTTATAATTCGCACTCGTTGCATCAGAGGCCTGTCAGCACCGATAATCAAACAAACTAAAATACATACAGGCACAACAATCCAAATCCATCTTTTTGCCTTAGCAAGCCGAATCCAAAATACCGACAGTGAGACGATAAAGGCGAGTATAAAGAAAATCCTTGCCGAACTCATGCCAAGAGCTAAAAGAACGGTTACTCCCAGCCCGCCGAGGACACTTCCCGCTGCCTCAATAATGTAAACCTGTGAGACAGGGAGTTTTTGGCCTTTCTCGACCCATCGGCAGGCAGTGGGAAACAACATCCCCGTGATGATACTGACAGGCGCATTTATGATTATTGATACAATCAGAATGGCCCAAACGGACCACAGCGCATACGATTCTATGCCCACAAGCTCGCGGGCCTGAATGATTAATATCAATTGAAGAATAAAAGCAGGTAGATAACTCAAAAACAAAAACTCTATGTTTTTAAGTAATTTTTCGGCGATAATTTGCGCTCTATAAACAACTATCGCTCCCAGGCCCACCCATAGAAACCAGGAAGCAAAGAAAATGCCAACGCTTATATCGTTGCCCTCGAAGGTAGTTATAAACTCGCGGAAAAGTAAGGCCTGGGCGGTGATGGTAAACAGGCCATAACTGAATATCAACAGACTGCGAGCAAATTTCATTTTTCACCTTCACCAAAAACGACCGCCTGGAAGACCAGAAAGCTCGCACCTTCCTTCCAGGCCTCAGCGGGCAACTGCGCTTTCAAAGACAATCGCGTGAGCATCTGATTAACATCCCAACCCTGTTCCGGTGCAACCTGAGGCAGAAAAACAGCAGAATGTCCATCCTTGCTCAGCACGACGCCATCTGTGCCTATTCGGATTTCATCCGACGAGACAACAGGTTCAGGTACGGTCAGCGCGGAGATTTCGATTGTAATATCTTCGCATTCCGCTTCTGTTACCGGTAGAAAACGTCTATCATTAACGCAAGCGTTAACCGCGTTTCGAATGACCGACTTGTACAAAGGCCGCTGTGGAAAGATATCGCCTATGCAGCCTCTGAGTTGGGAATTTTTCTTGAGCGTTACAAATGCCGCACGGGGACATTTCATTGCATCGCTGATTGTAATACCCAGATCAGATGCCTGTGGTACCCGTCGATTCCGCAGGGCATACACTATTGTTTTGCGGGCTAAAGTCAAAAGTTGTTTCTTGTCCTCCTCTGTTAATGCCGGGTCATTTGACTGTGGTTTAATCACCGGATTGTTTTGCCACGCCCCGGAAAAGGCAGCGGAAAGATAACTGACGGAATTTGTAAAATCACCTGTTAACTCACCGGAAGTTGTATAATTTATTAACTCAGCCCTGACCGGCTCATCTAACATTGAAAGCAATACTGCAATCGGAATATAACCACATATCGTTGCTCTGGTGCTGTACTTATATTCCAGGAAACCTTTAGCGTCCAATGCGGCTATATACTCATACGCTCCCATATCAAGCTCTTTAATTTGCTCAGGTATGTTTTCCTTGAAAGGTGTGTAGCTATAGTTCGGTCCGAAATGTACAAAGTCTGAACTTGCAATTACAAGGGTTTCGGCGTCAACTAAACTTCTCAGAATGTTACCGGCTTTGGTGATTGTGGTTGGGGTCCGACAGGTTATGTCGGTCGTGATTACAAGGCAACCCCTGAAGAAAAGAAAGACAATCCCCATGGCTGGGGGATTCCAA
>CAYTND010000102.1:0-7436 GCA_964438965.1 uncultured Pirellulales bacterium | reverse complement strand
AAGGACGCATTCTCTGGCGCGTCATTTCCACTACGCCGAACCTGCTTATGCCCAATATTCTCGAGCGGGCACGGTCGGTCTTGACAGCAGTCCGAAAGGCCTTTTCCACGGCCTTGCGGTGTCTGGCATCACGCATATCAATAAAATCGCAAATTATCAGTCCCCCAAGGTCTCTCAATCTAAGCTGACGTGCAATTTCAGCCGCCGCCTCTATATTGCTCTCGTAAGCAGTTTGCTCTGCGTTTTTCTTTTTGCGATATCGCCCGCTGTTGACATCTATCGAAACCAATGCCTCAGTTTGCTCAATCACAATTGAACCGCCACTTTTAAGCTCAACCCTGCGAGACTGGACTTTTGCAATCTCATCCTCAATCCGATATTTGTGAAACAGTGGAACTTTGCCGTCATAATACGTTACTCTTCGTTTCAAACGCGGTGCAGCTATGGCAAAAAATTCCCTGATTTTTCGAACCACGTTTTCCGAATCACATATTATGTTACTTATCTTACTGTTAAACACATCTCTCATCGTCCTGATAACCAAATCCGATTCCTGATAAAGCTCGCCGGGCGTTTTTTCAGTCTCTATCCGTTTTTCAATAGTTCTCCACAATCGTCCCAGATACCTCAAATCGTTTTGCACATCCCTTTTCGAGCATCCCTGCCCCGCAGTTCTGATAATAAAGCCCTGTCCTTTCGGGGGCTTGCTGTCATCAAGAATCTGGCGCAGTCTCATGCGCTCGTCCTCATCCTCAATCTTATGCGAAACTCCGTGTTTTCGCATCCAGGGCATCATAACCAGATATTTACCCGGCAAAGCAAGATATGTGCTAAGGGTTGCCCCCTTGGTCTTTAATCCTTCTTTTGTTACCTGGACGACAAGCTCCCGCCCGTTCCGAAGGCAATCCTGAATAGGCGGCCGTTCCCTTAGCGATTTCCTTCGGCCAATGTTCTCGGCATGCTTACCGCCGACCCTCGAAAAATATCGAGGGTGCAGGTCGCTGATGTGAAGAAACCCGTTTTTGCCTATACCAAAGTCGATAAACGCCGCCTGGATGCCGGATTCAATATTTACCACTTTTCCTTTATAAATATTGCCGACGTGGCTGCTCAGACTCGCCCTTTCCACGTATAGTTCCTCAAGCGAACCATTCTCGACAACCGCTACTCTGCACTCTTCACTCTCAGCAACATTTATGAGCATCTCTCTTGCCATTTTCGTATCCCCTGTTTCAAATAAATCCTAATATCTAATACCGAAATTCGAAACAAACTCAAATGACCAAAATACAAAATTCAAAACGTTTTGGTAATTTGGTATTTGAATTTCGAATTTGTTTCGTATTTCGAATTTCGTGCTTCGTGCTTTTCATAGTCTCGTACTTTAAATTTCACCTTTTGTATTATGTTTGCTGCCACTGCACACTTGTACGTCTAATCGGCGACGCTAACTTTTCTACATCCAGTTCAAGCAGCTTCAAAATTTCATCAACACGTATCGAACCAGCCGAACTGATTTTGCACTTGACAATTATACTGTTCCCGTCCAATTCAATCGACTTCAAAAAAACTCTCACATCCACATTTTTGAATTTTGAGTTTTGAGTTTCAAGTCTTGAGTCTTTTTTATCTATCCGTCGCCGGACATTGAGACTTTCACTTGCCAACACGTGCTCAATTGTGGCCTTCAACTCTTCGTTGAGATATTCCTTCCGCACCGCTAACACGTACATAGCTGAACAAGGCTGAAATGACGTACCCGGCTGGGCAACATTTACCGAAAGCAGCTCACAGCCCTCAGGCAGTTGCTTTGAAAGCGTAGCTTTTACCAAATCGCACAAATCACTTCGACCATTAAGTATCGAGCATCGAATACACAGCAGCTCATCATCCGAGGCAACCCCTACCGGCCTCGGCAGAGGCAGTGATAATTTCGGACGAGGATTGAAACCCTGACTGTATTGGATTTCTATACCCGCCCTAACGCAGGCCCGCTGAAAAACCCTGAGCGTCTCAGCATGCGAGAGAAATCTCAGATTGCCCCCTATCCTGAATTTTATTACCAGCAGGCTAATTTCGTTCGAAGCTGCTATATGCGTATCTCCTTAACAGTGTTTGCATATACAATTTAACATTATGCCCATCTTTGCCTGAAAAACAAGCATCTTCTACTAAATATGCAGGAACTTCAAATCTTATTGAGTTTTGCGTTATTAAAAGAAATCAGGGTGGCACCCTCAAACTTGTTTGGGGGTGGTTTTATTCGCTTCCCCCTGAGATTTTGGATTTTCCTATTTGCTTTTGATGACAATACCGACCATAATATCAACGTTGTAAGTGAGATTGATACTCTTGAACCGACCGGAAAAATGTTAAGATAAGATTTTACCGAACCAGCGCCTGTTCGACAGTGCGGTAAATCGCGCACGTGAGCAGCACTACGTTATTTGATGATATTTTGGAGGTTAAATATGTTTGATCCAAAGATTGAACACGCACAACACTGTGACTACAGAGGTAACGCTTCAACTGACATCGCTGAAGGGAAGAAATTAACTGATCTGGCAAAACGGCTTAATGTACCTGAGGACTTCTGGCCGGTCGGCTTCGATTTCTTTTTGTCAACTGCCTCTATTGATAGTCCCAAAGTGAGGATTTTGGTCTATGCAGTGGATTCTACCGATTACGGCGAAGACATAGACAGCATCAACCAAAAGGCGTCCGGCAAAGGCAGCTCATTGCGTGTCACTGAATTCTCAGGAAAAATTCCAATATCTGAGCTATTTGGCTACTTCAAGCGTTTTCACGTGACCTGTTTCAATGGGAGCCTTCAGACAGAAAAAATGGAAATCCTTAAACGATGAACAACCTGATAACGTTCGAGAGGAAGAGTATATATCTGGGCTACTTCCTAAACGAAATCGACGCGGCGAAGGCCTGCGACCGGGCGGCAATAAAATATCACGGCGAGTTCGCCAGCCTGAATTTCCCGGAATCCGGGAGCGGCTGAGTGTAAATCCGTCAGGTTTGGGTTCTTCGGCGAATAGGCCGGATTGCCGGCATGACTGACAGATACGCCTCCAAAATGCTCGACGAAGCATAAGTCTCACTGGTCGTTGATGCACAGTTTGCAGGAGATATTCAATTTAGTTTCTTATTTATATTTTAATGGGTAGTTTTTTGGGTTATCCAGTGAATCGATTTCCAGATCAACGTCAAGCTCCGGCCAATAGAGGTGATATCCATGCAGTAATTTTACATTTAGAATCTCTTTTAGCTTTGCCTCCTTAAACCATGGATAGTCCTCGTAAGGTAAAAAATATTCTCTATCTTCCACGCAAAGCCAAAAACCGTGAATATCGATATGAGAAACTTCAACTTCCGAAATGTTCTTCCCATCCGTTTTCAATGTCATTTTTATGGTCCTCAATTACTTTTTTCAACTCAGTAATTTGCTTTTGAGACAAGCCAAAGCTCTTTGCCAAAGATATTTCAGGTGCTATCCAGAATTTTGCCTCACCTTCGGGAGAGGTTACATGTATATGAATCCGACTCTCTTCCCGGGAGAAAAAAAGGAAACGATAATTCTTATATTTGAAAATAGTCGGACTCATAGAATAATTATACCAATTTTAGTCAATTTTACAACTTTTTATATCGCGACACAAAATACAAAGGGTATATTCTCAACACCCAGTAGCGATTTAATAATGCGAAGTTCAATAAATATTGACAAACCTTTGACTAATTTTCGTCTTTTAGTTACCCTTCGATAATTATGAAAAGACTTCTCACATCGTGTTTCGGTCTTGGTCGTCTGCCTTTGGCCCCGGGGACGTGGGGTTCGCTGCCGACAGCGATGATCTTTGGGCTGATGTGGCAGCTTCATGCATCCGGCATCTCGATATCAATCGTAATGGCGGTTTTGGCTTTAGCCGGTTCTATTGTTTGCGTGAGATTTGCACCTGTTGTAATTAGAGCAACCGGCAAAAACGACCCTGGCGAAGTTGTTGCCGACGAATTAGCCGGCCAGGCGGTTACGTTTTTATTCATTCCGTTTTTAACCTTAGAGATATTCTCAACCGGACAAATCTGGGTTACTACAGTGGCCGGTTTTTTGCTGTTCAGATTGTTCGATATTGCCAAGCCCTGGCCGATACGCAAGTGTGAGAAACTCCCCGAAGGCTGGGGAGTGCTCGCCGACGATTTGCTCGCAGGCGTGTATGCCGGTATCGTATTACTTTTATGCTATAAAATCGGCTTGATTAGGTACATCAGCGGATTTTTTGTCCGTACTGAGAGTTCATCTCTTAACGTTCTGCACGCCGTTATTTTGGGCGTCGTTCAGGGTGTAACGGAATTTCTGCCGGTCTCATCGTCCGGGCATCTGGTTTTGTTTGAAAATCTCTTTAATTTTGACCCCGAAAAGCCGGAGATGCTGCTGTTTGATTTGGCCGTTCATGTTGGGACTGTCGCTGCCATTTTTATCGTCTTTCGCAAATCCATCGCTGCTTTTGTAAGGAACCTGCTTGTCTGTGGGAAATACGGGAAAAGCCCTGTTGAGATTTATAAAAGAAGCCCAGGTGTCCACGTGCTGGTGCTGGCAATTCTTGCTACTGCTGTAACCGCTGTTTGTGGCTTATTGGGCGAAAAACATTTCGCTGCTGCCCGCGGCAGTTTATTGATAGTCGCATCGATGTGGATTGTTACCGGGACATTGCTGCTGATTACAGATTTGCGGGGGAAAAGCCGGCTGGGTCTGCGCCAGTTCGGCATCTGGGCAGCGATAGTGGTCGGCTTGGCTCAAGCCGCTGCGATTATGCCGGGAATATCACGCAGCGGTGCAACTATCTGCGCAGCCATCCTGCTCGGCCTGCGCCGCCGATGGGCGGTGGAATTCAGCTTTCTGATAGCAATACCCGCTATTCTGGGAGCGACAGTGCTGCAATCAATCAAGAATTTTGCGGAAATCGGCTCCGGCAGCCTGCCAATCGGTTCGGTTGTAACCGGCTCAGTCGCGGCTGCTCTTACAGGCATTTTGGCGCTGAAGCTGCTGATAAAAACCTCCAGAGCCACAAATCTAAAATATTTTGCATTCTATTGCTATTTTCTGGCCTGTTTTGTGTTAGTTTATCTCTTGAGATAAAGAAAAACTGGAAAAATGAGTATTTGAACGTATAATGGTTGCTCGATTGATTATACGATTTGAAGTTTGAACCTTTTTAGTAGGGCCTTAGGGGTGCGTTCCCGGAGCCTGCTCTGGAGGGTTTTTCTATGATGACGTCAAATAGTTATAGTTCGCTTTGCGATGATTTTTACCTCGATATGTACATCAATACCGAGCTGGACCTGCCGACCGAGCGTGATACCATTCTGTCTTTTTTCGAGCGGATACAAAAACAATTTCCATCTATGGGCCGTTTCTATCGGCGTGAGAATAATGAGTACTACCTTGAGGAAGACCGCAACCCCGGACAATATCGCTGGGTCAGTCTTGAAATAGACCGTGTCGGCTCAGGAGTTGTCAATCCCTCTGATTTTGAGATGGCTTATTGCCTGGACAGATTGGTGCTTGAGCTTGTTCCCTATATGCTCGGAGTAAATCATCTTGATATCGATTCGCTGGATGTTACTTTCGCTATGGATTTTGATTATGCCGGCAGTCACGATGAGGTTATCGCCGAGGCAATGCTGGCACAGAGTGCTTTTAACTGCCTTTTGGATTTGCCGGGTGCAAGGCCTATCGGTTTTTCACCTGTGCTGGTAATGGCATTGTCTGAGGATGACCGTACCCAGGGACGAATCAGCATAGAGTCAAAAACGAGCGTCTGTGAGCCTAAGAAAAAAGGACGATTTACAGATGATGCGATAAGCTTGTCTTTTACAGTCCGCCAGTACCCGGCAACGGAGGAGAAATTCGAGGCGTTAAAATCTTTTGAGTATCAATGCCGATTGGCCGAAGAGCTAATGGCTGAAATAATAGTTCCGAACTTTGTTCAGCCTTTAACCGAGATAATCGCGCAAAAACGTTTAACATAGATTCCACAAAGGACCTTCGATGGCTATCGAAGCACCATATAGTAAACACAGCAAAACCAACTTTAAAATCGGTATTGTTCTTTGTGTTGCAGTGGCAATTATTTTTGCTTATGACGGCTATTTGAGTAAATACGAGTGGTCACTTCGCCGCAGCTTCTATGAAGAACATGTCAAAGACGGCAAACCAGATTTTGATATGGTGTTCAATCAAAAGTCACCTTTTGTATTTGTCGCTCTTGCCGCCGTTCTAACAGCCTGGCTCCAGGCCCGCAAGAACAAGAAAGTCCTCGCCGATGAAAATGAACTTATAATCAGCGACAAAAAAAGAATTTCTTATGATTCCATACAGCAAATAGATAAAACATACTTCGAGAAGAAAGGCTTTTTTGTGATAACATATAAAGACAAAGACGGCAAAGAAGTCAGACACAAACTAAATGAAAGAACATACGATAATTTAGCAGCCGTTCTGGAGCATTTAGTGGCAAATATAAGTGCATAAGAGCATAAGGGCAAAAAACTTGTGCACTTATGACTTATGCGTTTCTTTTGACTTATGCACTATTTATATGACTTATGAACTTAAGGAATTAGCACAAATGAATCTTTGCGTTGTGGGATTACAGTGGGGTGACGAAGGCAAAGGCAAGGTTGTCGATATCCTTGCCGAGCAGAGCGATATCGTTGTGCGATACAGCGGTGGTGCCAACGCCGGGCACACGGTTGTCGTGGGTGACAGCAGATTTGCTCTGCACCTTTTGCCCAGCGGTTCAATCAGGCCGGATACCATTTGTGTAATCGCAAATGGTGTAGTCGTTGACCCGGATGTCCTGACAAAAGGGATTGAGAGACTTGGCGAAGAAGATATTTCCTTAGATGGTCGGCTTTTTATTAGTGAAAATGCTCATGTTGTGCTGGATTATCACAAAAAAGAGGACCAGTTGCGTGAAGAATCCCTCGGGAAAAACAAACTTGGCACAACAATTCGAGGCATCGGCCCGTGTTACGCCGATAAGGTCGGCAGAAGCTATACGGTCCGTATGGCTGACTTGAGGGACCTGGAGGCGCTCAAAGCCAAGCTTCAAACGATTGTGGAATATAAAAACAAAGTCTTTGCTGCTGTTTATGACGCTGAGCCGATGAGCGCCGATGAAATCTTCGAAAAGTGTAAAACTTATGCCGAGAAGTTCCTGCCCTTTCTAACAGATACCACGGAATTTCTTCACAGAGCAATTGCGAACGGCAAATCCATTCTTTTTGAGGGCGCCCAAGGCACACTGCTGGATTTGGACCACGGCACTTTTCCATTTGTGACAAGCTCGAACTCAAGCTCGCTCGGTATGCCCGCCGGCTGTGGTGTGCCGGCCAAACGGGTCGATAAATTCATTGGTGTAGTC
>CAYTND010000101.1:0-7449 GCA_964438965.1 uncultured Pirellulales bacterium | reverse complement strand
GGTAATCAACAGCACTACAGAGATGTTAGCTGATATAGAGACAATTCAAGAGCTTGACGGCAGGGTGAATTTCATTTGCCTTGATAAGATAGAGCCGTTTGTGGACAAAAATGACTGGTCGGAGTTGCCTTCTGTCAAAGGCAGGCTCGTTGAATTTGTAAAGTTCGACAGCAAATACGCACCGCTGGCCTGGAAGTTACTCGGTAAAACCTTAGTTGTTGACTCTCTACAAGAGGCAGTCGAGCTGGCGGAGAAGGCAGGAGAGGAATTTAAATTTGTTACTTTGAATGGTGAATTCTTGAGTGCCGACGGGATGATAAAACTCGGGCCTTTGGGCAGAGCCACCGGTTTAATATCGCGTAAAAGCCGACTGCGTCAACTGCAGGAAACCATCACCAATATTACCACAGAAGTCGCAGCGATTGAAAGCCAAATTGAGAAAAACAACCAGACGAAAGCACATTTGGATGAGCTATGTAAGGACCTGCGGACGGCTGTCTATGAAGCGAACACCGAGAAGATGCAGGTAAGCTCGAAGCTCAGCGTGATAGAACAAAATATAAAACGGCTGAGACAAGAGGAGCCGTTGATAGTCGGTGAGATTGACCTGTTAGCCGAACAGATAGCCCAGTCCGTGCAAAGGGAATACGATTCGAAGCAGAAACTGGAGGAGCTGGAGGAGGTAAACAGCCAGAGAACGGCGCATATAGAAGAGCTTGAAACAAAATATGCCGAGCAAAAACAACAACGGCAAACATTAGTAAACACACTTACGGATTTGAAGGTTGCTTTAGGGCAGGTTGCCGAACAGAGCAAGGCATTGAAACAAATAATTTCGAGTCTGCAAAGCCAGATGCAGGAGAACCGGACGGCTGCCGAGACGGCGCAGGAGGAAATTCAGAACTGCAGCGTGCAATTGACAGAAGCTCAGAGGGACATTCTTAACTGCGAGGCCGAGGTATCGGAGCTGTTTGTCGAAAAAGAAAAGAACCAGGAGAACAGCCGATTATTGCATGAAGAGATTGAAAGACTGCTCGAAGAACGAAGACAAACAGAACAACTTGTGCGGCTCAGACGCGCCGAGAAAGAGGAAACTGAGCAAAAAATTAACGAGCTTAAAATAGAATTGAGCCAATTAGAGGTAAGGCAGCAAGACCTGGTTGAGAGGGTGCAGGAACAGCTGCAGATAGATTTAGCCGAGACTTATGAAAATTACAGGGACGAAGAGGTTGACTGGGACAAGGTGAAAGAAGAGATAGCTGAACTTCGGGGTAAGATTGAACGGCTCGGTAATGTGAATATCGATGCAATAGATGAGCAGGAGACCCTCGAAAAACGACATAACTTTTTAAGCAGCCAGGTCCAGGACCTCAATTCCAGCAGAGGTCAATTACAGCAATTGATAAACCGCCTTAATAAAAAGAGCAGAGAGAAATTCCGGCAGACCTTTGAGGAGATAAGGGGACATTTCCAGGAGATTTTCCGCAAGCTGTTTGGCGGGGGCAAAGCCGACATAATACTTGAGGACGCTGAAGATATTCTCGAAGCGGGGATAGAGGTAATAGCGCGTCCGCCCGGCAAGGAGACAAGAAGTATATCGCTGCTTAGCGGCGGTGAAAAGTCGATGACGGCGATTGCCTTGCTGTTTGCGGTTTTCAAGACAAAGCCATCGCCGTTCTGTTTCTTAGATGAGGTTGATGCGGCCCTGGATGAGGCGAACAACGAGCGTTTCAATGTACTGCTGCGGGAATTTCAGAAGGATTCGCAGTTCATAATAATCACACACGCCAAACGCACGATGAGCATTGCGGATGTGCTGTTCGGGATAACAATGCAAATACGGGGAGTGAGCAAGAAGATAAGCGTCAGATTCGGCGAGGTTGAAGAGGAAACCGCTGCCGTGGCTTGAGCGTCGCTCGTCGCTCGTGACTCGTGGCTCGTGCAATGTATAAATGCGTAGATGCGGAGTACGGAGGGAATATCAAATATCAAAAATGAAAGTTCAAAAAGCTGGTGAAGGTGGGTGCTTAAATGTTGAAGCTATAGAGCAGGGGGCTTATAATTGAGAATATGGCAGCAAAATCAAAGAATAGAGTACCGAAGAGCAAATCCTTGCCAACAGCAGAAATCCAGGCAGCAATCGACTACGGGATAGATGTTTCAATGCTGATTCAGAATATCGGCAGAAGCTGCACTGAGCGTATTATGAGACATCAAATCGCACTGAATACCTCGGAGAAACTCCGGAAAGCGAGAAGACTGTGAGCAGCGATTTCTTAAACCTGCTTGAACGGCTTGTTAGTGCCGGTGTGGACTTTGTAGTAATAGGAGGTTTTGCAGGTGTAGTGCATGGATGTACCTATGTAACCCAGGATATCGATATATGCTGCGACTTTAGCCCTGCTACTCTGCTTGCGCTGCAAAGAGCCATCTCGGATTTACACCCTGTGCACCGAATGACGCCGAAACGCAAAAAGCTTCGGTTGACAGAGCAAACGTGTGTTCAATTCAAAAATTTGTATCTCGATACGGACATCGGTCAATTAGATTGCTTAAGCTTCATTGATGGTCTTGGAGACTACAATCAGGTCAAAGGGGAAAGTGAGCTTATTGAAGTTGAAGAAATGAAAATGCGTGTACTTAGCCTGGATGCTTTGATTAAATCAAAAAAGTCGATGAGCCGACCGCGAGATAAAGAGGCTGTCTTGCAGCTTGAAACAATAAAGAAGCTAAGAAAGCCTAAACAGGACGTTCTGTAGGAAGAATCAAGCGAGCGTAGCGGCGAATACATTTATTATTTGGTTTTGGTCGTTTTATGGTTGGTTAAAGACTACCTCTCTGCTGTCGAAAACGGGGCCATCTTTGCAGCACATTTTATAGACAGTCTCGTTCGAGTCGCTAACTCGGCATTGGACGGCACAACTCTGACACAGGCCGATGCCGCACGCCATTCTTCGTTCCATACTGAGCTGGCAGTCGATATTTTTGTTTTTGGCAATTTCAGCCACTTTCGCTAACATCGCCTCGGGTCCACAGCTATAAATGACAATATCCTTAGCGGCTAAATCGGTTTGGCCAAGCCGTTCCACGAGGCAGTCGGTAACAAACCCGTGATACCCAGCCGAGCCGTCATCCGTTGCCACCAGCGATTCTATGCCGTACCTGGCAAGCTCCGGTATTGAAAATCCTAATTGCTGCGAAATCTCATCCAGTCTGCCCTCGAAGGGCAGCTCCATAGCTGTCTTCGCACCGGCAAACGCAATCACTTCAATCCTGGTGGCATGGGAATCTGCCGTGAGGACCTTTGTCAGATGCAGTAGTGGCGGGACGCCCATCCCCCCAGCAACCAGAAGGGCGGTTCTTTTATCGTCCGGTACCGAGAAACCATTTCCCAAAGGCCCAATTACGCTGACTGAATTGCCTGCTGACAAAGTTGTCATTCTCAAAGTAGCCGGCCCGACAACACAATAAAGAAGCTCAGCGAAGGTCTTATCCTTATTGGTGGTAACGTCAGTAAAGCTAAAAGGCCTCCGCAGTAATATCTTGCGTCCGGCTGTATCGAGCAAATCTTCCGGTATGGTTTTTACGGACGGCATGGCGGTGCCGGAAAGGTCTAATTCGGCGAACTGCCCGGGCTGAAAATTAACAAAAGCCCTCGCAGCGTTCCCTGAAAATTCGAGTCTGAGCCGATAGAACCGCTGCCCAATCTGTCTGTTGGAAGAGACGATTGCCTCAAACACACCCTTAGCTGATGACGAGCATCTTTCTAACATAGTTAGTATCGTTTCGAATAAATAAGTTTAACTTTTTGATTCGCCTTCGGCGAGGCTATTGAAATAGATTCCTCCACTTCGCGATGCTTCGCATCGCTTCGGTCGGAATGACAGTGCGTATAAAATATTACATTCACTTTTTAGAAACGGCATTAGCTATTGTCCCTTTCATAGCAGACCTTCAAAAACCCTGACGCCGTCCACCACCTTGCAGACGTGAACTGCATATTTATCGGCGAACTCAGGCCGACTGCGCGCATAGGCCGTATCGACAGCTTCCCTTACCGCTTCGACACATTCAGCTCGAACCAAAGCACCCGATGCACCCTTATCGCCGCCTCCTAACATGCGCTCTCCTAAAACACCCTGCACGGTTCGAACAATATCACACATCGTCTCCAGTTCCGGCCCGGATATTTTATAATCATCCCGCAGCCCAATGCCATCGGCCCTGAATATCTGCCCAACAGTTTCAATGTTACCGGCTTTCCAGGCTTCGAGCATCTTATAGAACCGCTTTTGGGCATCGAAAATATATCTTAACCGGTCACACAAGTCCGGATGAGTTTCACCGAAGTCGTCCATAATCTTTTCATAAACCGTCCGGTCCTTGATATCCGCGAGGCATGATATATCGTAATCGGCTTTCTGCAATATTGAAACCAATTTCTCACATTCTGCTCTGCGGACGGCGTAAGTTGATTTTTCCAGGCCCGGTCGATCCGTGCCGGTATCAAGCACAACAATCCGAAAATCACTCGCACCGGGTCCGATTGGAACGTAATCTATAGTCCTCTTTGCAGGATTATAATAAGTGCCCATGCCCTGGCGGGCGAACAGTATCATAATCTGGTCGAGCTTTCCGCAGGGTGAGCCGATATAATCATTCTCGACCGCTTGAGCCAGGTCAACAATCTTCATTTTATCTTCTATCTCGAAATTGTTGGCATTGAACATCGACAGAATCAGATTCAAAGTCAAAGAAGCCGACCGGCTCATACCGCCGCCGGGGATGTTCCCGTAGATAACACCGTCAATACCCTGCGAGAGCTTGTAGCCTTCCCTCCTTAGAATATATTCAACTCCGTACGGAAACCGCCCCCACGTCTGGGCTATGGCGGCCGACTTTGGCTCAGGAACGTTTCCCAGTTCAAATTCAATGACTCCATCGTCAGGGAAATTTCCGCTAAAGAGCCTGACCTTCTTAGTACCATTAGGCTTATAGGCCAGCCAGATAAACCTGTCGGTTCCAACGCCGAAAAGCTCTGTGTCGTTGTAATCACCATGCTCGACGCCCAGACAGAAGCGCGAAGATGTCCTTCGCACCTTCCCGCCTTTGATGTCGATACCTGCATCCCTGGCAAGCTGCAAGATTTTATCCAGGGCTTTGCGGTCCTCTGATGTCAGCTCCATTGTGAAATCCTCACTGTGCAACTTTGCTATTACCAGAATATGATGTAAAGCACTACTGTCATAATTATTACAAATACGCCGAAGTACACAGAACCCTTAGACCAGTTCAACTCAATCTTCGTTTGTTCCGGCAGCGTAATCTTTTCCTTCATTGGGTTGATCAATGTTACTAAGAGCAGGATGGCCGCAATAGCGCCTACTGTGATTGCCATACGGTTAAGAAATGCCATATCGCCCCAGCCGAAGAACAGAATTCCGTAGATAATAGGGCTAAGAACCAACCCCAGGACTCCACAACACCGTGGAGTCCGTTTCACAAACAATCCGAACAGGAAGATGGTGAGCACGCCGGGTGATACGAATCCCTGAAACTCTTGAATGAAGGCGAAAGCTCCCTTAAACCTGGGATTTGCCAACACCGGCGCTATCAGACACCCGATGATTACACCTATCGGGACGCAACAGCGACCTACCCACACCAGCACTTTCTGCGCCGCATTCTTATTAAACCATTCCCTGTAAATGTCCATTGTGAAGATTGTGGAAGCTGCGTTCAACATCGATGCCAGAGAGCTAATCACAGCTCCCATCAACGCGGCCAATACAAATCCCCGCAGGCCTTTCGGAGTCAGATACCGAATCAACAGCGGAAATGCACCATCGTAGTCGTAGCCGATCAACTCCTGCCGGACTTCAATATCGGGGTGACTCTCGCCCGCGCCATCGAGTAGTTCTGCGTTGATTGCACTGAGGTCCTCGCCCACCGGGACAACCTTGCCCAGTACTGCGGTATTGAATGACAGTACCTCCGCAGCAAGCTGCGGCTGCAACCGAGCAAAGTCACCATTAAACGGAATAACCATATTGGCCTGGGCCGGTGACGTCTTGGCCTGGTGAAATGCTTCTAACACAGGCTTGTTCAGCGATTCCTGATTCATTGCGTTCTCCTGCATTTTCGTCCCGTATAACGTGAACGCAATAATCCCCGGAATGCACACAATAAAAGGAATTATCAGCTTCAGGAAAGCTGCGAACACCACACCCTTTTGCCCCTCGCGTAAAGAGTGCGCTCCAAGTGTTCTCTGCATAATATATTGGTTCAGGCCCCAGTAGTAAAAGTTCGGAATCCAAATCCCTAACATCAGCGCTGTCCAGGGCAGAAAGTCGCTTGCCCGCGGCAGTACCATGTGCATACTGGATTCTTTGAGCACCGCGAACTTCTCACCGAACGTTGCACCGTCACCCACACCTAATGATGTATTCACCGCTGCAACATCTATCCCCTCGAACTTGCTCGGGTCATCCAATGCCATAAACGCCAGCACCATTATCACCGCACCACCAATTATTAATGCTGAGCCCTGAATAAGGTCCGCCCAGACACAGGCCTTGAGGCCTCCCGCTGCTACATATACACCCGCAAGGATACCGACAAACCAGGAGAGCGTTGTGATGTTGATTGGTATGCCCATCAACTCTTCTGCAAACAACGGACTCAATGCTTTGGCTCCAAGAAAAATTACCGTAGGGATTGTAACTCCCAGGTAAATAATCACCATTAATAGCGACATCACCAGACGAGATGTGTGATTGAAGCGGTACTCCAGGTACTCAGGTATGGTAAAAATTCCACTCTTTAGAAACTTGGGAAGGAAGAAAAACGCCACTACAACGAGAGTTATGGCAGCTATCCATTCGTAGCTGGCCACCGCCAAACCAATCGAGCCCATAGCCGCCTGGCCCGACATTCCAACAAACTGCTCAGCCGAGATGTTCGCGGCGATTAGTGAAAAACCGATCAACCACCATTTCAGGCCGCGACCGGCCAGAAAATAATCTTCACTGGTTTTTTCTTTGCGGCTCTTGAGCAAGCCCACGGTAATTACACAAACGAAGAATACCGCTAATACGCCAATGTCTAAGCCACTTAATTCCATCTGTGAGTTCCTTAATTCAAATCTTCCCTGCCAACATTCCTTCCTTAGTTTGACTATGTTTTTAAACTAATTTCATTGCTTCGGCTCAATCATATCAGCGGTCATTATAGTTGCTTTGACCCGGCCTACAACAAAATATGGCTGAAGAGAGCTAAAGCTCAACTTTTCGTAAAGGCGTTACTTAGTGCCTGGATTATATCAGTGGTCATCAGGCTGACCTGGCCGAGGTTTTCTGCTGCGATGTCGCCGGCCAAGCCGTGGATGTAAACGCCGAGAACCGCGGCGTCAAAGTCGCTCAAGCCCTGGCCCGCGAGTGCGGTTATAAC
>CAYTND010000100.1:0-7524 GCA_964438965.1 uncultured Pirellulales bacterium | reverse complement strand
AAAGCCGATGTGGATGAAGACAGCCGAGATAATAGAAAGTAACGCCAGCCAGTCACGGCAAGGCCGGCTGTAACGTTTTTCAAGAAAATCAGGCAGCGTTGCCACCTTAGCACGGAGGTAAAAGGGGGCAAAGAATAACGCTAAAATGATTAGAGTAAAAGCCGCCATCCACTCAAAGTTGCCATAGGCAAGGCCGTTTTTGTACCCTTCTTCCGCCAGGCTGACGAGGTGTACGGTCGAGATGTTCGTCGAGAAAAGTGCCAGCCCAATAACGGGCCAGGTGAGCGTTCTGCCGGCAAGAAAATATCCCTGCCCTTCTGCTGTTCGGCGTTGACGAAAGCCGGCGAAACAGCCGATAGCGACAATACCGACCAGATATACGACTATTATGGTCAAATCAATTGGGTCCATAGCTAAACTTGCTGCAAGCATAAGACTGTTCTCCAACGGAATAAGCGACTAACTTGCGAAAAAATATAAATGCTTCATAATCACTTACTAATAAATGATTACCCCCCAAAAACATGCTCTGTGCTTTTGCCAGTTGCTGTACACTTGAATTGCCGTTAACCTGCTTTCAATCCCGACGGGCATTTGCCCGATTCTATCCGCCTGAAGGCGGGCGGGATTTTCTATGAGTCAGGCAAACCTAATAACAGCGTACAGTGGGTAGCGGATAGTAAAAAACTAAACGCTGAACGCTATACGCTAAACGCTATACACTAAATGGGACACCTATCTTGACTTTGGTGGCGTTTTATTTCTGTTTGCCTTTGTACTTTTCCCAATACTCGGGCATTAGTTCTTTTACCTTGGCTTCAAGCTCCTGGTCGCTGATGGCAGTGAGACGGTCGTGCTCATCATACTGGTCGATGACCCAGCGGGCCAGTTTGTGTATTTTAATCTTGTTGATTCTGTCTTCACCCTTAAGGCCGAAGAACTCGTTGACCCAGTGGACCACGCCGTCGGTGCCGCTTTTGTCGGTGATAGCCACGCGAGGTGGTCGGGCGAGCAGTTTTTCAGTGTCGAAAATGTTATATATCTGCTCGTCCCTACGAAGCCCATCTGCGTGGATTCCTGCCCGCGTAGTATTGAATGACCTGCCCACGAACGGATAGTTTTCCGGGATTGGCAGGCCAATGGAGCGCATATAGCCGGCCAATTCGGTGATTGCCATTGTTTCGATTCCGCAAAGGCCGCCCTTTAGCGCGATGTACTCAAAAATTGCGCTTTCGAGAGGAGGATTTCCTGTGCGTTCGCCGAAGCCGAACAACGTGGTGTTCACTACATCGCAGCCGTACAGCCATGCTGTTCCTGCGTTGGTATGTACCTTGTGGAAGTCATTGTGTCCGTGCCACTCGAGGCGGTCGCTCGGCACGCCGCACTCGTGGTTTAGCTTGTAGATAAGTTTTGGAATGCTTCTGGGCAGCTCAGCGCCGGGATAGCTAATTCCAAAACCCATAGTATCACACAGACGAATTTTGACGGAGAGCTTTTCCGGTACCTGGCTGCTCATCTCCATCAGTCGGTCAACAAACGGAAGGACAAACCCGTCGATATCCGCTCGTGTCAAATCTTCGAGGTGGCATCGAGGACGCACACCTTCGGCAAAAGCCGCCTCCACAACCTCACAATAGCGATCCATACATTCGGCCCGGCTGCGGAATTTCGACTTATGGAATATGTGGTAGTCCGAGCAGCTTGTGAGCACGCCGGTTTCTTTTAGCCCGGCTTCTTTGACCAAACGAAAATCCCCTTTGAGTGCCCGAATCCAGCCGGTACACTCAGGATATTTATGGCCCAGCGCGCGGCATCGGTCAAGCGTTTCCCTGTCGTTCTTGGTATAAAGGAAAAACTCGGTCTGCCGTATCACGCCGTTGGGGCCGCCAAGACGGCTCATCAGGTCGTAGATGTGGACCATCTGGTCAATAGTATAAGGCGGACGCGCCTGTTGGCCGTCGCGGAAAGTCGTATCGGTAATTAAAATGTTCCTGTCTTTAACGGCCCCGAAGTCAAACTCCACCGCTTTGCCGTCGATGTATTCAACCACCTGCCCTTCAAAACGAATCAGCGGAGGTAAACTGTACGGATAGGTATCCTCCAGCAGGTTCGGTTTCTTTGCATCCACCAGAGGATGCCGTTTTTTTGCTTTGTTCATTGTATGTCCTTTCGCAAAGTTTGGAGTGCCTAAAGTGTAAAGTGCCTAAAGTTATTTGTTTTTTTAACTTTAGCTCACTTTAGTTCACTTTAGCTCACATCTGTCACCACGCCCTGTTCTTTGCAGACCTGGGCAATAAATTCGGTCGCTTTGCCGACTGTTTCCACCGAAAGGGCGGCATCTTCTTCCATTTCAATGCCGAACTCTTCTTCGAACATAGCCACCAGCTCGATTGACTGTACGCTTTCAGCTCCAAGGTCAGCGGTAAAACTGTCTTCTAATTTGATTTGGTCCGGGTCAAGTTTCAAAACCCTGGCGGTTACTGCTTTAACGCGTTCTTCTACTGTTGCCATTGATTCACTTCCGTTTCATTTCTATCGAGTTAACATTGCCCTTCGGCCTTTTTTAATGGCCTGGTTTCTCATCGGTGCCGTCATTTCAAAGACGGCGTCCCACATATTTTGCTCGGTCTCGGTCCATTGGCAATCTCGCCGGCTCATTGCCATTTTGGCCATCTCATACAATTTTCCTTTGCCAAATCCTTTTGTTACGACACCCTCAATGAACCACGCAAATGACGTTATAAACTTCGGCAAGGGCTTACCTGTGGCCATAATCAGAGCCATCGGCCCGACATAAGAGCCGGTATTAAACAGCGTTCCGATTGACGTCTTAACGTGGTCTCCGATAAGAGAGCCGACTTTAACCGAGCCGGTATTAATTGCCCGCCGCCCGTCTAAGATTACCGAGACGGTCGAGTAGTCGTTCTTCAGGTCGCTGTTGGTCGTAAACGCCCCCAGGTTGACCCACTCGCCGACATAGGCATGCCCTAAAAAACCGTCGTGATACTTATTCGAATATCCCTGGATAATCGACTCTTCCACTTCACCTCCGACCCTGCAGAAAGGCCCGATTGAATTGCCTTCGCGGCACTTTGCGCCGAGCAGGATTGTTTTTTTCCCAATGTAGCAGGGCCCTTCAATACGAGTGAACGGATGTATCTGGGCGTCCTCGTCGATATAGACCGGGCCGTGCTCAGCATCGATAACTACCATCGGGTGCACCATCGCGCCTGGGGCGATATAGACGTCTTTTTTGCTGCCCCGAATGGCGTTCGGCTGTTCCACCGTACCTTCAATACCGTGTTGCCCGGCTGCTGCAAAGTCAGCCGTTATCTGCCCGGCATTGGCCAGAACCAGGTCCCAGATGTATTGCCACCTCGGCAGTGCGGACCTGACGTTGGGCAGTTTCTCCTTAGCTTCGGCTATGAGCTTGCCGACTTCATCTGTCGGCAGCTTTGCCAGGTCATCTTTGGCGATGCGGGCATACAGCACACTGCCTTGTTCATCAAGCCCGACCTCACTGGGGCCGTTGGCCGCCACATCAAAGCTTTCCGCTTTGACCCGCGGGTCCACGATAAGCAGGTCGTCGCCGTCCAGGACGGATGAATCGTTGACCGGCCATTCCACTTTCCCGCGATATGAATCTGCCATATAATCAGGTACGAAATAAGCCACATCGTTCGCTCCGACCTTATCGATGAGCTTTTGGCCAAGTGAATTAAAACCGCATCGAAGCTCCCAGAGCGGACGACTCAACGCCAGGGGGTAAAAGTTGCCTCTAATCTCATTGGAGTTATCAAGCAAAATCAATCGCATAAATATCAATCCTTTCTCACAGTACGAAAATCAGCCCAAAAAAGCTCCTGGAAATCATACTAAAGGGCATAAATCGTGTCAACTGTAAAAAAGCGGTAATTATCGTCCTGACGGTCGCGTATTCTTCCAGAACACCGATAACGTAATCTGCCTGGATACCAAATCCGGCAGTGAACTTTGGCGTGCTGTTCGGCCTATAAGCCTAAACCGCTTAGGGTGATCAACTCCCACGTTTGTGGTCAACGATGGTGTTGTGTTGTCCGGGCGATGGTGCTGTCCCGCCACCCCGCTTCGCGTGATACGCGGGGACAGGCAGACAAAACGTTGTTTCTGGCCGGCACCAAGGAGGCTGATGCTCTGGCATCTCTTAGGGTGAACAATGGAGTTGTGTTATGCGTAGTCTCTGTTGTTGACGGCAAAAAGCTGGCTGAATACGAACTCGAGTCGCAACCTGTCTTCGATGGAATGGCCGCGGCGGAATAGTCGCTTGTATCTTGCGACCAAAGATGGTAAAATACTGTGCTTTGCAGGTAGGGACCCCGCCTTGCGGGAACCCAAATGAGTAATAGGAGTTTTAAAGATATGAAAGTACAGCGAACTACAATAATAATGTTAATAAGCCTTTTCATTTTGGCGTCTTCGGCTTTCGCCTGTTCGATACCGGTTTTTCGATATGCGATGGAAAGATGGCCTGCGGATTATTATGACGTGGTGTTAATCTATCGCGGTCAGATGACGGAGGACCAGAAGCAACTTTTGGAGGAGCTGCAGCAGGCGTCATCCGAGGCGGAAGCTCTACTGAACTTACGTGTTGTGGAAGTGAATCTTGCTGAAGTTCCGGAAGAAAAAGTAAAGAGTCTGTTGGGTCCCAATCTTCCGGAGACCCTGCCGGAGCTTGCTCTCTGGTATCCCTGGCAAAGAGGTCGGGCGGCCCCCGTTTGGCAGGGCCGGCTCACACCCTCAACGGTGAAGGCATTGCTTCAGTCCCCTGTGCGTCAAAAGTTGGCTGAGCGTTTGATTGAAGGCCAGACAACAGTATGGGTTTTCCTTGAATCGGGTAACACTGACAAAGACAAAGCAGCTCTTCGACTGCTCGAACAGGAACTGGAGAAGGCGACTCGCGAACTAAAAGAAGAAGCTGAGTCTATGCCTGATGAGCCGGGCGTGCCTGAATTAACGTATGAATTTTCCATTTTACCTTTTTCACGCTCTGACCCTAATGAGCGTATGCTTCTGACCTTGTTGTTGAACAGCGAGCCGGACCTCGACAAGTATTCGGATGAGCCTATCATATTTCCTGTATTTGGACGAGGCCGGGCCCTTTATGCGCTAATTGGGGAGGGTATTACGGCGGATAACATTCGGGAAACCATCGCTTTTTTAATCGGGCCCTGCGGCTGTGAAATCAAAATGATGAACCCTGGTGTGGATTTACTTATGGCTGCAAACTGGGACGCAGCCGCGATGCAGTTCTATCAGGAGTTCTACGAGACATACAACGAGGTGCCGGAACTGACGGGTGTAATGCCGGAATCACCGGCTGAGGCAGGAACCGGGACCCAGGACAAAGTAATTGCAAGTACTCCGAGTCCCGAGGTCCTGGCTCCGGACAATGGCCTGAGTTCTGCGGATGACAAGAAGGAAAAAGCGGTCGAGGTCAAAGAGCGAAAGCTTCTTGGATTGGGCATTATGGGAACAACTGGGGTGATGCTGGCAATCATTCTGCTGGTGGTTGTTTTAGGAACTATGGCTATCAGTCCTCGTAGAAAGGGACACCTGTGACGATTTGGAAACTGGTGACCAGTGAAATCCTGCATCGCAGGATGAACTTTGCGTTGGGAGTGCTATCGGTGATGGTGGCCAGCGCTTCGTTCATCGGCTCTGTTACACTCTTGCGCATCCATGACCTCCTCACAGGCCAGATACTTGAAGCAAAACAGGACGAGCTGGCCAACAGAATGGCTGTGCTTAAGGACGACACCCGCAAGGCCATGCTCAAACTCGGTTTTAATGTTGTCATTTTGCCCAAAGACCAGAATCTGGCTGACTGGTACGCGGATGATTACGCATCCAAGTATATGCCCGAAGATTACGTGCATAAGCTGGCTAATTCCAGAATCGTTACTGTGCGTCATTTTCTTCCCAGCTTACAGCAGAAAATCGAATGGCCCGAACGAAAGCGCAAGATTATCCTCGTAGGAACTCGCGGCGAAGTCCCCAATTTACACAAGAACCCCGTCAAGCCTCTGGTACAGCCGGTGCCGCCCGGAACCATCAGTTTTGGATATGAGCTTCATCGAAGCCTGGATCTGAAGGTTGGTGATAAGGTTGAGTTGATGGGGCGGCAGTTCGTCGTGCAGGCGTGCCACAAGGAACGCGGTAACAAGGACGACATCACAGCCTGGATATACCTGGCAGAAGCCCAGGAATTGCTGGATAAACAGGGTCTTATCAATGCCATCTTAGCTTTGGAATGCCTGTGTACCGGAGATGCATTACCGCTAATACGCAAGGAGATCGCGGCCATCCTGCCCGGCACGCAGGTTATCGAACGAGGGTCCCGTGCTCTGGCACGTGCCGAGGCCCGTACCAAAGTCGAGGAAGAAGCTAAAATTGCCATCGAAAAAGAAAAACTGGGCAGGCAACACCTCAGGGCGGTTCGCGAACGCCTGGCGTCCATACTGACGCCTGTGATTGTGACGGCTTGTGCAGTGTGGGTCGCGTTATTAGGATTTACGAACGTCCGGGCACGGCGGGAAGAGATTGGCGTTCTCCGTACACTCGGAGTCTCTGCTAAAAGTATCCTGGTAATGTTCGTCTCCAGGCATATCCTGGTCGGCGTATTAGGCGGGGCGTTGGGCTTTTGCGCCGGCGTGCTGGCAGCAGTGTACTTCAGCACGGCTCTCGAAGGTACACGGATTCAGATAACCAGTATGGACATTTCTGCGGCTGGTTTATTAGTGCTTTCTGTCGGAGGGGCCGCCGCTCTGGCGGTCATCGCCGGGTGGATTCCCACTATGACGGCAATTCGACAGGACCCGGCAGATGTGTTGAGAGAAGAATAAACTGTACAAGACTCAAGAGATAGAATGTCGAATGACGAATATCGAATAATGAACTTCGAAGTTGGGTGTTCCAAATTCGATATTCGAAATTCAAGTCTGGAGTCTTGAGTCTGTGGTCTGTGGTCTTGATATAAGAATGCTTGAGTTTAACAATATCAGTAAGTGGTTTGATGGCCCGGAAGGCAAGGTAACGGCTCTCGATGGAGTTTCCTTATCTGTCACCCCGGGTGAATTCTTAGCGGTGCGCGGTCCGAGTGGTTGTGGAAAGACCACACTGCTGTTGACTGCCGGGGGTCTTCTAAGACCAAACACAGGGCAGGTCAGCCTGGATGGTCATGATCCGTATGCGCTCAGTCCAGAGATGCGAAGCAAGATGCGGGCAAGCATGATTGGTTTTGTATTTCAGCAGTTCCACCTGATTCCATACCTGACGGTACAGCAGAATATCCTGGCTCCTTCACTGGCCCTGCCGGCCAAAGAGGCCGACCAGAGAGCAAAGGAACTCGTCAGTCGTTTTGGGCTGGATGACCGTGCCGGCCATGTGCCGGCCCAGCTTAGCACCGGTCAGAGACAACGTACAGCCCTGGCGCGTGCTCTCTTGAATAAGCCGAAAATTATTTTAGCCGACGAACCCACGGGCAAT
>CAYTND010000099.1:1610-7670 GCA_964438965.1 uncultured Pirellulales bacterium | reverse complement strand
CCAGTCGCTGACAATCTTACCGTGAATGGATTTGTAGCTCGCCCTTGCATAGTCCATTCCACCGCCGGGCATAGGTCGAATGATAATCCGCTTATAACCCGGCCCATCAGTGTCGATGCCGGCAACGGTGCCGAACAGCCATCGACCAATCGAACCAAAGGCGTAATGGTTAAACGAATTCATACCCGGAGTCTGGAAGCCTTTCTCCTCGGTCCAGCCGTCCCAGCGCTCCCAGATGGTAGTGGCTCCGTTCTTGATACTATAACCCCAACTGGGAAAAGTCTCGTTGTTAAGCAAACGATAAGCGATATCCAGATGCCCCGTCTCCGTAAGCGTAGGCACCAGATAACTTAGCCCGACGAATCCGGTTGAGAGGTGCCAGTCTTTTTCCCGAAGGTCTTCAATTAAATGTTGAGTTGCAGGCTCGCGTTTATCTTCAGGTAATAAATCAAAATACAGACCTAATAAATAGCAGGTCTGCGTTTCGCCTTTGATACGGCCATCATCGGAAACATAGGCATTATTGAAAGCGCTCTTGATTTGTTCGAAGAGTTCCTCGTATTTCCTGGCGTCGTCATCTTTGCCGAGGGCGGCGGCAATCTTCGAGACTAACCGCGTGCTGTAGGCGAAATAAGCCGTCGCAATTACGTCCTTAGGCGTATTGGAACCGATGGAGACCCAGTCGCCGTAACCGTAGGCCGGACGCAGCAGGTCCTTGCTGTTTTTCTTTAAATAGCCTATCCATTTTTTCATCGACTCGTAATGCTTTCTAATGACACGCTTATCACCATAGACCTGGTAAATCGTCCACGGACAAATAACCCCCGCATCGCCCCAGGCGGGCACACCACTACCCATAGCGACCTTATGCGGAGCGACATCCGGAAATGCTCCTTCTTTGGTCTGAGCATCTTCGAGGTCAACCAGCCACTTGGTGAAGAACGCCGCCACATCCATATTATACGTAGCTGTGCGAATAAAGATTTGTGCATCACCGGTCCAGCCTAAGCGTTCATCACGCTGCGGACAGTCGGTAGGTACCTCGATAAAGTTGCCCCGCTGGCTCCAGACTATATTACTGTAGAGCTGATTGACCATAGGATTGGAGCACTCGAAGGACCCGGCCAGCGGTGTGGCCGAATGCAAAACAACGCCGGTTATTGCATCTAAGCCGGGTTTACCCGGATAGCCGGTTACCTCCACGTATCGAAAACCATGATATGTAAACCGTGGCTCCCAAATCTCTTTACCTGTGCCTTTGAGGATATATGTATCCGTGCAGCGCGCCGCGCGAAGGTTCTTGGTATAAATAGTTCCGTCGGGGTTGAGTATCTCGGCAAACCGCAGAACCACCCCCTGCTTTCGCAGGGGCAAGCTTGTCCCCGCGAAGGCGGGGGTTCCTCCCTTTCCACTGACTTTCAATCGAACCCAGCCGGCGAAGTTTTGCCCCATATCGAAAACATAAACACCTTTCTCCGGCTCGGTGAGCTTTTTCGGTTTTATCTCCAAAATCTTTTTAACCGTCACGCCGGGATAGGATTGAATCCTGCCCTCGATTTTATTTGTAACAGCCACTGTGTCCCACCCCGAATCATCGAAGCTGGATGTGGCCCAGCCGGGCACTTCTTTGCGGGCGTCATAGATTTCACCCATCAGAAAGTCCGCTTCAAAAAGCGGCCCGTATGTGGCCTTCCACGTCCTGTCAGTAACGACCGTTTGTATATGACCGTTGGCGTATTCGATTTCGAGCTGCACTAACAGCCGTGGCTTGCTGCCGTAGTGTTCTCTTTTTCGACCGAAGCCCAGATACCCGGCATACCATCCGTCGGCAAGAATCGCTCCAATAGCGTTGCCGCCTTTTTTAATAAGGCCGGTAACCTCGTAAGTCTGGTAATACACCCGCGTGGGATAATCCGTCCAGCCGGGCGTGAAGTAGTCCTCACCTACCCGTTTGCCGTTGATATGCAGTTCATAAAGGCCCAAAGCCGAGGCATAGACCACCGCACGCTTGATGGGCCGACCGACTAAAAAGGCTCTGCGCAGATAAGGCGGCGGAGGCAAAAACAGGGCGTTGGGGTCCGGCTTTCCCTTGTTGTCGGAGTTCAATTGTTCGGCGTCATAACCTATCCACTTAGCCCGCCAGTCTCCCGATTCGAGCAGACCGACAGTCCACATAGCTGGTTCACTCCAGGCCGACACTTTGCCGTCTTTGTCCCACACACGCACCTTCCAATAGCAGCGCATACGCGAGAACAACGGCTGGCCTTTGTACACCACCTGGTTGCTCTGCTCGGACTTGACCTTACCGCTGTCCCAAAGCTCGCCTTCGTTTTGCTTGAGCTTTTCCTCACTATCGGCCACCATAATCTGGTAGGCACTCTGCATTTGACCCCGCTGCCTGGACTCCATAATCCAGCTCAGCCGGGGCTTAACTACATCAATCCCCAGAGGATTAGTACGGTACTCACAGCGCAATTCTTTTACGGCAACACCGCCGGCGGTAACGCCGCTATTTCTTAAAACATCGCATCCGCCCAAAGCCAGCGTCATTCCTGCTAACAGGCTCGCAACCAGCTTAGTTCTCATTTGTTCACCTCCGAATATACTTACGGATTCTCGTTTGAGCCGCCATAGACAAAACGCATCCGGCCAACGTTGGGGATAATACCGAACGGAAATTCGGCGAACGGCCTGAAACCGCTGGGCCAATAGACAAACAACGCCTTACCAACCAGATAGTCACGCGGAACAATACCCACGCGGTAGGCAGATATGCCCTTATTTGCTAACCCAGGCCTGGTCCACCACCTGCCGTCCTCACTGTTGGGACTGTTGTCGCCTAATACGAAAAACTCATCTTCTCCCAAGGTAAAAGGTTTATCTATTGCCCTGCCTTCTTTGGGCCCATTGGCATATTTCGCTGTGGTGTAGTGAATATCCCTGAAAATCGCAACGTGTGATAGTGTCAGTTTACCGGAACCTAAGATTTCCACCCGTGGCGGAATGTCTGTTCTTATCCTGCCGGCGTCCTGCGGGCCGCGTCCCATATCGTAAGTTAATTTCTCACTGCCAAATTGAAATACCAATTGATGGTCAACGTTGGCAAATTTAACCAGAGTTGATTTATTCATTGCAGGCGGCTTGATTGACTTTCGAGCTAAGTCCCTGGTTTTTCCATTTTTCTCATTTTTTGTGATGACCATTTCGCCCGTTAAATCGACCCACGCCTTGTAATTAATTTGATATTTGCTCAGAGCTATACCGACTCGTCCTTGTGGCCCTGCCGAACGGCAGTAAAAACGTACCATCAGGTCACTGCAAAACGGCATATAGTCATATTCGTCAACACTGTCGTAGGCATAGGTCGCTCTGAAGTCGTTGCCGATGGTGGTACTATAAATCATCGTATTGATTTGGTCGGCGGGGCTGTCGAGGCGAAATAATGTCGGGCTGTCTTTTTCCCATCTTGAAAAAGTTTTATTCCCGAAAGGCTGGTCCCAGCGGTGGTGGTTAAAGGTGGGCACGAACCGATTAACAGGCTGATAATCGTTATCATATACCGGCGTCCACAGCTCGGCCTGGACTTTAGGGGGTTTTCGGCTGATTTGGCCATCGATATAAACGTCACCATCGATTATTTGCACTGTTTCGCCCGGAAGGCCAATCAATCGTTTGATATAATTTACCTCCGGTTCGGGCGGATTCTTGAATACTATTACGTCCCACCGCTTCGGTTCGAAAAACTGATAAATGCACTTTAGCACAAGTATCCGGTCGCCGTTCGCCACCGGCATCGTACCGCCGACCGGCTGATAATTGCCACAGCTCGGACAGCGAGTGCGATATGACCTTAGAGGCCCGTCCCCGATACCTGGAACGTAATCCTCATGAAATCCGTACTTTCCCGGCACAAAACCATAATCGTATTTGTACCCACATTGACGGCATCGCAGCCGAAAATGTGCACCCTTAAGGGTATCGGCCATACTGCCGGTAGGTATGCGAAACGCCTCCATCACAAACGCACGGAACACAAAGGCCAATATGAAAGCGGTTATCAACCATTCGAACGTGTCGGCAATTTCAGCCGCCCTGTTTTTCTTTCGTCGGGCCGTCGTCTCGGAACTGGTTTTTTCACTCTTACCTTCAGACATAAATATCAATCCTTCACGCTGCAAAAATAGTATTTGCGTCATACTCTACAAACTCACCGTAAATAAACACGGCAGATAAAAGTACTAATTATGCCGACAAATCCTTTGCCGGTCAATAAACTATTCTCATCTTGAGCCTTTTTTCGCGAATAATCGACAGAATTAAACAATGGGCATTTTTGTATAAAACCTTTCCAATAAAAGACTTATATCTAATCATTCCGCAGAGCTTTTGTGTATTCCTTCTTTAACAGCGGCAGTGTAAATACATGCGAGTTTTTTCCTTGTTGCTGAAGTGGTGTTAGATTTTTAAAATCTGAAAAATTTTCTGTAAAATTTACTTGCTGTGTAGAAGTCTTTGTTGTATAGTAAGTTGTGGCGTTATACGGCAGTTTTTTTTAATGTAAGCAAAACCCAGTTTCCCAATTGCTCTTTCCTGAAAATGAGGTAGCTTATGGCAACAATTACAAAGAAAGAACTTATCGACCGGATCGCGGAACGTACACAAGCAAAAAGAGTTACAGTCAAATCTATAATTCAGGCTTTTCTCGACGAGATAACAAGGGAGCTGAGTGAGAATAACCGTTTGGAATTCCGAGACTTTGGCGTCTTTGAGACAAGAACAAGGGCCGCGAGGGTCGCCCAGAATCCCAAAACTCTTGAGCGCGTTGAGGTCCCTGCAAAGCGAACGGTTAAGTTTAAAATGGGTCGGCTGATGAGAAAAAATCTCTGTGCTCCTGCTGCTGTGGAATCCACTGAGGCTAAATAATTATTTCGAATAAGAACCCGCCATCCACAACAAAACGAAGCCGGTTTTAACTAAGAACTGTCAGCTCTACCTGATTGTGGGGCGCGCAAGGAATAGTTTGTTTTGCAAAGTTGTTCAAAAGGAGCGTTCTATGTCTGACGTGAAAATCGACGGAACTGTTAAGTGGTTCAACCCCAGAAAGGGATACGGATTTATTGCTACACCTGATGGCCGCGATATCTTCGTCCACTACTCAAGTATTTCAGGTGATGGATATAAAACTCTGGCTGAAGGAGACCCTGTCACTTTCGATATCGTCGAGGGCGACAAAGGGCTAAGGGCTGAAAATGTGATTCCAAAATCAGCCTCAGCAACAGAAGAACCCGCAACAGAAGAATCAGCAACAGAAGAACCAGCAACAAAAGAATCAGCAACAGAAGAAGTTGAGTCGTAAAGCTGCTTTTTTATTTTGGGTCTGAGGGCAGATTATAAACAGGTCATGTTTTGTCATTCCCTTTTTTCCTGATTTAATTCAAAAAGCAACAACACTGACGAGTCCTCTTGCATTGCTTGATGCGTAGCTTCAATGGCTAAAGGGTCATCCATTCCACCGGCAAAATATAAAACGCAAAATACGATATACGCAATACGCAATACGAAATATGAGTGCTGCTGAGTATCAATCCGGCCTGGACTGTAATGTGCTTGTCCTGAACAAGCATTATATGGCTATCCGCATAGTCGGAGCAAAGCGGGCGTTCTCATTATTATTTCGCGACCTTGCAGAGGTCGTCTCACTCGAGGATAACCGATATTCCAACTACGATTTCCAGAGCTGGTGCGAGGTAAGCCAGTTTAGGCTTGATTTCGAGCCGGATGGACACGACTGGGTATCCACCGTAAATTTCCATATCGCCGTACCGAGAATCATTCGCCTGTTATTTTTCGACCGTCTGCCGAGGAACGAAGTAAAGTTCAACCGACGAAACATCTTTGCCCGCGACAAAAACAAATGTCAGTATTGCGGAAAACGCTTTCCGACCAGCGAATTATCGCTCGACCACATCATACCACGGAGTATGGGAGGCAAAGCTGTCTGGCAAAATATTGTTTGTGCCTGCGCAGCCTGCAACGTCAAGAAAGGCGGCCGAACTCCAA
>CAYTND010000099.1:0-1600 GCA_964438965.1 uncultured Pirellulales bacterium | reverse complement strand
TCCAAAACACGCAAACATGATGCTTATTCGAGAGCCTGTCATGCCAAGACACAACCCACTCGTCCACATCCACCTCGGCCACCACCGCTACAGAAGCTGGAAACAATTCCTCGACCACGCCTATTGGTCAGTAGAGCTAAAGTAACACCCTCGGTGTCATTCCGAGCGAAGTCGAGGAATCTTTTTAATGATTGTCATTCCCGCGCAAGCGGGAATCCACTCCCCGTCATCCCGACCGGAGCGCAGGGTTCTGTTGAAGAAAGTCATTCCAGGTAAGGTGGGGCTCGCCCCACCGATTCTAAATCCTAAATTCTCCATCCTCTTGTTCTCCTGATATCCTGTTCTCCTGATCTCCTGATATCCTATTCACCTGTCTTTTTATTTTCCATACTTGATTCACACAAGACAAAACGTTAACATTGCTCCGGCAATCCGGGCACTGTGGTTCCCTGCAGCTTCGTAGCTGTTGGACAGACCCGGCAAATAGAAAGGAGTGTGTTCTATGCGTTCAACTGCTTATAGTCTTGTCGCGTTGGCGTTGTTCCTGATTCTACCCAGTCACGTATTGGCCCAGCCGTCCGCAACTCAACAAAGCGGTACCACCTCACACTTTGTTGTTGATGCCACATGGCCCCGGAAGCCGGACCACTTTAAATGGAGCCAGATGCCCGGCATCACTGTGGACACCAGGGATCAAATCTACATCTTTACCCGCAGCCAGCCGGCTGTACAAGTTTACCAGGCCGATGGAACGTTCCTGCGCGCCTGGAACGTAGAGGATTTCAGTGGAGCACACCACATAAGGATCGGTCCTGAAGGAAATGTTTGGACCGCAAATATCAAAAATCACGTCGTGCGCAAGTATAGTCCCGAGGGCAAGCTGCTGTTGACGCTCGGCCAGGCGGGCCGCGCCGGTGCTGACCGGAGGCATTTCGACAAGCCCACCGACATGGCTGTTCTCCCAACCGGCGACATCTTTGTCTCGGACGGATATGGCAACAGACGGGTCATGCACTTCGATGCTACTGGCAAGTACGTGAACCAGTGGGGCCAAGCCGGCAGTAAGCCAGGCCGGTTTGCACTGCCGCACTCCATCGTGGCCGATTCTCATGGTCGGCTGTATGTCGCCGACAGGGAAAACGCTCGCATCCAGGTCTTCGATACCAAGGGCAAGCTGCTCGCCGTCTGGGCAGACATAATCACTCCCTGGGGCCTTTGGTTGACGAAGAAAGAGGAACTCTGGGTCTGTGGCTCGTCTCCCGTCAAAGATAATACAGGTAAGTGGCTCGTAAATCCCCCACCGGACCAGATAGTTATGAAGTTGAACCAAAAGGGCAAGGTTCTTTTGCGGGTACCGCTGCAAAAAACAACGGCCCCTCCAGGCAAGGTCGGCGAGCTAAACTGGGTCCACGGCATCGCCGTAGATTCGCAGGGCAATCTCTACCTTGGCGACATCCAGGGCCACCGCGCCCAGAAGTTTTCGCCAAAACCATAATGTTCATTACTTCGTCCGGCAACTACTTCACTATACAAAAATTTGATAATTGTCATTCCCGCCCCGCATCCCCGCATCAAGGTGCGGGGTAAACTCTGTGCGGGG
>CAYTND010000098.1:0-7673 GCA_964438965.1 uncultured Pirellulales bacterium | reverse complement strand
TCTGGCCTGTACGGGCGCCGACTACGGCGGGCGCAGCGGCCGGGATGCCAGTAAATTTGCACTGCTGGAAGGCGCCTGCCCCGATTGTCTGGGCAAAGAATTTCACTTTGACCGGATAGCCCGCAGCGGAGTTTATGACCGGAGCCTCAAAAAAATGATATTGGCCTTCAAAAATGGACGAACAGAACTTGATTCGGCGGTAGGTTTTTTGGGCAATTCCGCTTTGCAGGGAAGTGGCTTTTATAATGATATAGAACTTTTCGTTCCCGTTCCGCTGCACTGGTCGAGGCGATTGGTTCGCGGCTACAATCAATCGCAGGTTTTGGCCAGGAAATTAAAGCATCCCACAGCCCAAATCAGCACAGAGCTTGTCCGAATCCGTCGAACCAAATCACAGCCGGCAATGGCGAGTCCCGCCGCACGCGCTAAAAATGTCGCCGATGCTTTTGCTGTCCGTCACGGGCATAATTTCACCGGGCGAAAGATTTGTCTTGTCGATGATATCAAAACAACCGGTGCAACTCTGAACGAGTGCGCAAAAACATTGAAACAAGCCGGTGCTTCAAAAGTCTTTGCGTTAGTTTTAGCCGTTGCCGGCCAAAATATCAGCTAACTACGGTTGCAGAAAAACTACAGTTAAAGAAAGGAAACAAGATATGGCTAAGACAAAGCATACGGTGGTCATAAAGGTAATGGTTTTTTTGTTCATCATAGGTACGGTCTCAGGCAAGACGATCGACGCAGACTGGCTCGTTACGCAAATTAAAGAGCCGGTTAAGATTGAAAAACGTCTCGATGGCAAGGAAATTGTTCTGAGCAACGGGCTTATCAGCCGGACATTTCGCCTCCGGCCCAATGCGGCTACTATCGCCTACGATAACTTGATGACCGGCCAATCCATCATCCGCGGAATTAAGCCTGAAGCAATAGTCGAACTCAATGGACGCAAGTATGAAGTCGGCGGCTTGCAAGGGCAGGTCGAATACGCATATCTATTGTCCAAGCGGGTTGATTCTTTGAGCAGCAGCGACGATGCCTTTCAGTTCAGGGGTTTTGAAGTCGGCAGAACAAAAGAACGTTTCGCCTGGAAACGCAAGCGCTACTCGGCCAAGTTGCCCTGGCCTGGGTCTGGAAAATCGCTGACGCTGCATTTCAAACCGCCGGGCGATAAGCTCAAAGGACTGACCCTCTCAATCCATTATGAAATGTACCAGGGAATTCCTCTGCTGGCAAAGTGGCTGACAATCCACAACGGCAGCGATGAACCGGTCAGACTCAATACGTTTATCAGCGAGATCCTGGCAGCAGTAGAGTACGAATCATTGGTGGAACAACCAGAACGGTGGGAGTATCCGAATATTCACGTTGATAGCGATTACGCCTTTCACGGAGGGGACCCGAAAAGCGCCAATAAAACAACATATTGGATTGCTGACCCACAGTACAGTACGCAGGTCAACTATATGCGAAAGACACCGCTGATGTTAGAGACTCGGCCGCCAATTGGCCCTGATGTGGTTATTGAGCCTGGCAAAATGTTTGAATCCTTTCGAGTGTTTGAGTTAATCTATGACAGCACTGAACGCGAACGCAAGGGTTTGGCGCTGCGGAGGATGTACCGGACCATCGCACCGTGGGCTACGGAAAACCCCATCATCATGCACGTCCGTCATGCGAACTCAAAAGCGGTGCGCCTGGCAATCGACCAGTGCGCCGAGGTCGGGTTCGAGATGGTCATAATGACCTTTGGCAGCGGTTTTAATATGGAAAATATCGACCCGGACTACATATCGCAAATTAAAGAATTAGTTGATTATGCCCACAGTAAAAATATTGAGCTTGGTGGGTATTCGCTTTTGGCCAGTCGCAGGATAAGTGATAAACACGATGTTATTAATCCGAAAACAGGTAAACCCGGCGGCGCGATTTTCGGAAATTCGCCGTGCCTGTGCAGCGGATGGGGCGACGAGTATTTCAGAAAAATCAAAATCTTTATCGAACAAACGGGTTTAGACCTGCTCGAACACGATGGTTCTTATCCCGGTGACGTTTGCGCCTCGAGGAGCCATCCGGGGCATCGCGGACTCAATGATTCGCAATGGAAACAGTGGAAAAAGATTACCAATTTTTACAAGTGGTGCCGTGGCATGGGAGTCTATCTGAATGTTCCGGACTGGTATTTTCTGAACGGCTCGAACAAAAGTGCTATGGGCTACCGTGAGACCAACTGGTCGCTGCCGCGGGAAAGGCAGATTATCATCGGCCGACAAAACATATTCGACGGCACCTGGAAGAAAACGCCAAGCATGGGCTGGATGTTTGTGCCGCTGGTACAGTACCATGGTGGTGGAGCCGCAGCCACGCTCGAACCGCTGTCTGAACACCTCGATGCTTATGGTGCGCATCTTGGGCAGAACTTCGGCTCAGGCGTGCAGGCCTGCTACCGTGGGCCCCGCTTGTATGACAGCGATGAAACAAAAGCACTCGTTAAAAAATGGGTGGACTTTTACAAAGAGTACCGCGATATACTCGACTCAGACATCATTCACGTACGCAGACCCGATGGACGTGATATCGATTGCATTCTGCACGTCAATCCGCAACTGAAGCGAAAGGGCCTGGCAATGGTCTATAATCCTCTGGACCAGACGGTCAGAAAACAATTGAAACTTCCACTGTACTATACGGGACTTACCAAGACAGCGAGTATTCGTGAGCAGCAGGGCAAGAGCAGGAAGTATAAACTTGATCGCGAATATAATGTCAAAATCCCGATTAACATAGCCCCCAAGGGTATTACCTGGTTTGTTGTGGAATAGTGACAGCTTAAGTCGAGTGAAAGCCTGACTAAACCTTGTTTAGCCGTCGTCGGAACGACGACGCTTCTTAAAGAAAGTCGCCGTACCGGCGACTGCTAAACGTATAAAACATCTACAGCTTCTCGTGCTTTACTACTGCTCGGTAGAGGCCGTTGACGCGTTTGCCGTCAACGATTGTAGGGGAATATTTTTCGTTTCTCGGCTGGAGGCGTATTTTGTTGTCCGGCTCGAAGAACGCCCTCTTGAAGGTCGTCTCGTGCGGCATCGCAAAACGGACAAAGCAGTCGTCGCCATTATGCACCTCGGCTGCGGGTGAGAATATCACTATATCACCCTCGCGGAACTTCGGCTCCATCGAATCGCCGACAACGCGGACGGCAAATGCGTTCGGGTCGTGCATGTCCGGACAGCGAATGTAATCATCGGCTATGCCCACAGGATAGTCCAGGTCATTGAAATCACTCGGATAGCCGGCTGAAACCTTGTTTATCACGGGCACTAATCGACCGGCAGCCAGAGGTAACTTGTCCTGCTTGATGCTCAATTTGCTTTCGGTAAGGAGCTCGCTGAGCCGGCTTGTATCAACTTTTTCATCAACGAGATTTTTGACAACCTGCCGCCATTTCTGACTTTCAGCCTCAGCGGATTCATATTCCTGACGAACATCGGCAGGAAGACCTTCTATATGAGCAATGTGCAGCAGCAGACCCGGCTCAAACTCAAGGAACTTCTCAAGCCTGGTCAGCAGCTCGTCACCGGGCGGATTTTTAACCTTGCCGGTCTCAATAGTGGACAAGTACGGCTTGGAAAAAGCAATGCGATTACTGACTTCGTCCAGAGTCAGATTTAACTGCTCACGCTTTTTTCTTATAATTTGCCCTAAGGACATATCGAATCCTCAAATTTTTCAATCGCTAATTAACTTCTATAAGCTCGTAACCGGTGCTTCCCAGGCCGATGCGCTCGGCGTGTTCAATCTGGTAACGCGGGTCGAGCTTGTCATTCTCCAACAGCTCTGCCAGTTTCCGGCCTGCCTTGTTTTCCACTAAATCCAGTGTTGCCTTATCGACAGCCACAGGGTCGGTCGAGGCGGCTATGCCGATATCACCAACTATTTTATCCATATTCGGCGTGCTAAAACAATCACAATCTTTGGTAACCGACAGTAAAAAATTGAAAAATGCAGCCTTGTTTTCTTTGCCCTTCAGTGCGCCCAGTGCATGTTCGGCGATGCTTTTTTGCAATATTTCATCCTCCTGACCCCAATTGCACTTGACGGCACCGAATCGGCACACCGCCATACACTCTGCACAGCCGATACATTTGTCCTGGTCGATGTGTGCCTTGAGGTCGTCAAGCGTAATTGCATCGGCGGGACAGTGCTCAAAACATACGCCGCAGTGTGTACAGTCATCGCCGATACTGAGTTTAAGAGCGGCGTGCTGTTTCATCTTGCCCTTTTTGCTTGCACAACCCATCCCTAACGTTTTGAGCGTAGCCCCGAGGCACGCTGCGACATGGCCGGTAAAATGAGCTACCGAAAGGAGCGATTGGCATTGAACTATACCGGACGCAATGAAAACTTTTTTATCTATTTCGCCGTTGATATTAACCGGTATCTCAGTTGTTCCGAACAACCCGTCAGGCACAATGAAGGGTATCCCTAATCCATCTAAGCTAAAGCCGTGCTCGGCAGCCAAAACAGCATGGTCGATGGCATTGTGTCTTCGCCCGACATATAAGGTGGTAGTATCGGTTACAAATGGTTTTGTTTTCAATGCAAGCAGCTCATCCACAAGTCCCTTGATGCACGGAGCTGTTATGTATGTGTTGTTATTACCTTCTCCAACGTGAACCTTAACCGCCGTGAAATCATTTTCCTTAAAGCATCCTGCAAAATTGCCGGCCTTAAACAATTTGCGTGCTTTTTTGGAAATCACCTGCTCGCCATCATTGGTCGAAGCTTTAATAAAATATACTTTAGAACCCATAAAAAATTACTACCTGCAATCAAACAACACACCCATTATATTGTTTTCTCGCCTGACTGCAAGGGCTGCTTAGAAAAGCAAATGCTCAAACAGTATTTTCAGGCCGATGCCGACAAGTACTAATCCGCCGAGGGCTTCAATTTTGTTTTCGAAAAAATGTCCGAATTTTTTGCCGATGCAAACGCCAAGATATGACAGTACGAATGTGACCAGACCTATTATTATCACCGCAGTAATAATGGAGCTGGTGATAAGTGAAAGCGTAACGCCAATCGCCAGGGCATCGATACTGGTCGCAATGGACAGAACCAGCAAAACAAAGATATTCGACGGGTCAAAATTTTCCTCGACCGATTTAATCTTGAATGACTCATAAATCATTTTGCCCCCGACCGCACTTAAAAGGCCAAAGGCGACCCAATGGTCATAATCTGCTATGTAATCTTTTACACTCATCCCCACCAGAGAACCTATCAACGGCATAACCGCCTGAAAGCCCCCGAAAAAAACAGCCATTCGCAGGGCGTGCCTTACGTGCAACTGCTGACACACACCGCCACTGACAATAGAGACCGCAAAGGCGTCCATTGCCAGTCCAACGGCTATTATTATGATTGTAACCAAATCCATAAAACGCCTTCAGAAGGTTCCTGTTTCTACTCGGCACTTATTATGCCATCTTTTGTCAGGTCTTCGCTAATCTTCCGGCCGGGTTTGATAACCAAAAACTCGCTATCGTTCCAGTGACCGTCAACAAGCTTCTGCATAAGGACGGGACTGCCCTTTAGTTCATCGTAGTTCCAGTGAAGAAACTCGGCGCAGCGTTTCGTGTAATTTTTATACTCATCCGAATCGACAAATCCCCAATCGATATACGTTGCCCAATTATACTCCTTTATCCACTTTTGCTCGACTTCCATCAAATATTGGGCGTTATCGTCCCCGTATTTTTCCTTATACTCTTTGAGCATTTTTTCATAGCGTTCCTTGCTGGGCTGCTTGCCGGATTCTATCCAGCCGGGGCTATACCAATAAACACCGCGGTGGGAGTCGAAGTATTCCTGGTATTTGTCTTTCGAGCCAAGCAGAAGTGTAATGCAGTCATGGCCCCGCGGGGCAACAATAGGGATTTTCGCCGACAATCCTACGATGCCGTTGCTGCAAAGACCGTAGCCAAGCAGCGAAGCATCGTAGGGGCGTCCCTGAATGTCGCAGGTATTATCGAGAGCTTTCTGAACTTCCCGGCGAAGCTTTTCCGGCTCATCATGCAGACCCTGCTCCATCAAAACTATATCGACAACATTTTTCGAACGGGCAGCGCAAAAATACGCTTCCCTCTGCATTACTTTACAGGCTATAAACTGAAGTCTCATCTACGGACTGCACACCTTGCAGGGTCTTTTGCCGGCTTTGTTCACCTCCTCTTTGCTGTTGTAACCTACGAGGTTTTCCGGCTTGATTCTCTTTTCCCAGCGACACCCGGGTTTGTGGAAGACCTTACTATTCTTTGACGCAATATATTTGTATCCGGCCACTGCCGATTTAGCGGCTGGTTTGGTTTGTTTTTCTGCGGCTGTCAGCGAATCAGTTCCACTTGTCCGGCCATCGGAGGTTTGCCTGCCCGGCGGATTAGCTGCAAGACTATAGCTTACACCTAATGCTTTATTTACGGCGGCCTTCATTTTAGCAAGACCGGCTTTAGCTACCGTCAGCGGGTCCTGCTTCCAGTAGGTCGGGTTGAACAGCTCCAGCGAGAGCGCCGCCCTGTTGTCGTTGGCGTGCAGGTCACGCAGAATCTGAGTCAGCGGTGCGATGCCGTCACCGGGAAAGACACGGTCCCGGTCGCCTATCGTCTCGCGCGGCGGGTCGGCAGGATAGTCATTTAAATGAAAGACCTGGATGGCCCTGGGGCTGAGCAGTTTCAGGCCGTTGAAGTCCGAGCCGCCCTTGTAGATATGATAGACATCGGGCAGCAGACAGGCCTTGGGGTGGCCGCTTTCAATCACTACGAACATCGCCTCGCCCAGTCGGTGCAGGTTTTTTGAAGAACCCCATATCTCGACCTGCGGCACCACGCCCATTTCGTCGCCAAGTTCCAACAGCACCCGATACCGCTCAGCCGCCTTCATAAGGCCAAGCCCTGCCGTTCGAGTAGCATCGGCTGGAGGTGCCGCGATGCGCTTGCCGCCAATTTGGGCTAACACATCCATATCTCGTTTGTTTTGTTCCAGAGCTTTGGCACGCTCGGCATCATCGTCCACAATCCAGCGGGAAAAGGCAACGGCGCTTTCGACGGTCAGGCCAAGGTCGCTGATGCGTCTGCTCAGTTCCCTGAGGCTGCCGCCGCTTTTGGCATACTCGTGGATTTTGCTGACCCACGGCTCAATAGCGTCGTAACCTGCTTTTGCAGTAATCTCGATTTCCTTGTCCAAACTCAGTTTCTGTCCGCGAATAGTGCTGGTATTGAAACAGTAGCTAAACGGCATTGTGCGCTTGGAGGATGTTTTACTCGCGCCCCGGGCGACAGTAATACCGCCGGCGGTTACGGCCGTGCCGATAGCAGCCCCGGCACCGGCTATAAATCGGCGACGAGAAAGCTGGTTTCTTTTCATAATCATCTCCTGTTTCTGTATATTTTAGCGTTATGCCTAACCTTAATTTTGCAGAGGCCTTTGTATATTTTCAATAGCCTATACAACCTTATGCAATAAGAGCAAAGGCATCGCTGACTGTCATACCGGCCTTGATACCTAAAGCCTGGGCTTTTGTGTTTGCCTTTGTAACTTTGCGGTTCGGAAAACGCTCCAGCGTCCCTATGGGATTGTCCGGCGTGCTTTCCACTATCGCCGCGGCGACGCCGTAC
>CAYTND010000097.1:0-7683 GCA_964438965.1 uncultured Pirellulales bacterium | reverse complement strand
ACAAGCCTCTTAAAACGCCGGTGGTCGCGCAAGGGGTCCCAGGCCGGGTCAAGTCGAAGTAGAGGAATCGACATCCAGCCGGGATTAGACAACAGAAATTCCAATCGGTCGATGGCCGCATTAAATTCGCCGACCATAACGTAGATACGGGCTAATTCCTCCACCCGCCATAGGCCTCTCATTGCTTCCTTGGTTACAGGCAGTAGCTCCACGGCCAGCTTGCCTTCCCGGAGCGCGTCTTCCTTGCGGCCCAGACCGGCATAAGCGATGCCCAGCGCACTGTGGAACCGCGCATCCTCCGGCTGTTCTCGGATTTTGGTTTCCAGAATGCTTCGAGCCTCGTCGTAATATTTCTTCGCCAGCTCATTTTTGTTCATGTACCTATAGATTAGTGCATATCGCTGAGCATTGGGGATAAAGTAATACTGGTTATCAATATCTTTTGATTTCAAAGAGAGCCGGTCCAAAGCCTCTTGATAGTTGCCGTCGAACACATCGATATCGACCAGCCAATCAACAATCTCGAAGTTTTCTGTTGACTTGATGTTCTCTAACGCCTCTTGCAGAACTGCCCGCGCCTTCTCAGTTTTGCCCTCCCAGAGCAGGTATAGATTCGCCTTCCTAGCGTAGGGTATGGGCCAATCGGGGCTCAGCGAGATGGCGCGGTCATAGTAACGCTCTGCCTCTGGGTACTTGCGCAGGAGCTTAAAGGTTAACGCGACCTGATAGGCTAATCGGCTGGCGAGGGGGTCAAGTTCGAAAGCTCTCTTGATATTGCCCAGTGCCTCTTCGAATTTTCCCTTCCGCCTTTGAACATAACCGACAAACTCCAGGACCTCGCTGTTATTGGGCTGGCCTTTCCGCGCGATGGCGAACTGCTCCAGGGCACGGTCATAATCCAGATGACCATGATAGTAATAATGCCCCAGAGCCAGATGTGCCTCAGGCAGATTCGGATTAAGTTGGAATGCTCTGTCCACTGCTTGCTTTGCCATGGCACGGCGTTCTTCGCTGCGGTCGTAATAGTGCCAATACATCATCATATGGGTCCTTGAGAGTTGGGCGTGCGCCAAGGCAAACGTGGGGTCCAGCTCGACCGCCTTTTCATACATTCCCAAGGCTATCCTGAAGTCATTTTCGAGAGTGCTTCGAAGGAAATACTCGTTGCCACGCAGGTAATAATCCCATGCTTCAAGGTTCTCCGTTGGCCTGGACGCAAGTGCCCGCCGTTCCGGTTCAAGCAGCGTAATGTCCAGTGCCTGTGCCACCCGCTCAGCCAGGTCGGATTGTACCTGAAAAACTTCACTCATATCATCATCGTAAGTCTGCGCCCACACATGCGTATCGTCGGAAGCCCTGATAAGCTGAGGTATTATCCTCACCCTGCTGGTTGGGTCTGATGGCCGTTCACGCTGGACCGTACCTTCCAGAATATAATCAATGCCTAACTCTTTAGCTATCTGCCGTGTATTCTTTTCTCTTTTCTTATACTGTATTGCGCTCTGACGTGAGATGACACCCAAGCCATGAATACCGGCTAAACGAGCGGTGATAGCATCGGTGATGCCATCGGCGAAATACTCGTCCTCGACAGGCCCCAGATTCTCAAACGGCAGAACCACCAGCCGTATTTCCTTTAAGGAAGGTTGATTTTGCTTTTCCAGAATAAACCGCACAGCAATACCGGATAGGACAACGATGATAGCCGCACCAATAATCATCGCCATTCTTCGTGACTTCGGTTTGGGAGTAATCGCCGACTCAAACGAAACGGACGGTGGCGTGGTCACTGACCGCAGCGTTTCGCTGATTTCAATGCCCGCATCGCCGATGTCCCGAAGACGGCGGTGCGGGTCTTTCTCTAAGCAGCGACGCAGCAGAACCTGAATATTTGTCGGCGTGGTCTGCGGCAGGGCTTGCCAGTCGGGGTCTGTATGCAGAATATTGGCCAGTGTGTCGGAAACCGTCTCGCCTTTGAACGGGACCCTGCCGGTCAGCATCTCGTACAGCACACAGCCGAACGACCAGATGTCGCTGCGCTTATCGGTCGGCTTGCCGCGGGCCTGTTCCGGACTCATATAGGCCGGCGTGCCAATCACCCGGCCCGGCTGGGTAATGGTGGTCTGCTGGTCTAAGGTCTGGCCGCCAACCACCTTGGCTAAGCCGAAGTCCAGAACCTTCACTTTGCCTTCCGGCGTTATCTTGATATTGCCGGGCTTGAGGTCGCGGTGAATCACATCATGCTCGTGTGCCGCCGCTACTGCTTCAGCTATTTGCAGGGCTATAGTTAAGGCCTCTTCCAACTTAAACGGCTTCTTCGCTATCCGCTCAGCTAACGTTTGGCCGGGAACGTATTCAAGAATAAGGTAGCTGACACCCTTAATCTCTTTGAATTCTTCGTAGATAGTAGCGATGTTCGGGTGATTCAGCGAAGCCAGAACTCGGGCCTCACGAGCAAAACGTGACCGGGCCTTAGGATTGGCCATCACCTCAGCCGGCAGGCTCTTGATGGCAACGGAGCGGTCGAGCTTGGTGTCGTGGGCTAAATAGACTACCCCCACTGCCCCCCTGCCAAGCTCCCGCTCGATTCGAAACTGACCTATCTGGCCGCCCGGCCCAGCCGTTGAGCCAGTAAAGCTGGCGGTGGGGAGGTCTTTTTTCTCATCCGGCCGCTTATCGCTTTTTTCTTCAGCGTCGCTCATTAGCAGCCCTCACTGCAAATGCCTGCTGCCTTTGCAGCCTTGCCAGAAAAGGCTTTTGCAAAATGACAAAAGTTTGAAACAACCCTAAAAAGGGCTTGACTGTGCTGCGAATGGCTAATACTATATCACGCAACCAATGTAACGTCAAGGCGATTGTGGTTTTTACTATTGCATACGTAAGTGCTTATAACAAGGAGTTGCAATGGCTTCTATCATTGTAATGACAGGGACCCAAAAAGGTAACTATTACCCACTCGGTCATCGGACAAATGTGGTCGGCAGGGATGAAGGACTTTTGATACAGATTCTTGATGAGCACATCTCCCGCAAACACATGCAGATAGGTTTCGACAAAGACAAGGGGCAGTATTATGCGATCGATATGAAGAGCAAACACGGCGTATTCATCAACGGCAGCAAAATCGATAATGAAAAGGCTTTAGCCGACTGCGACCAAATCCACATCGGCCAGACCGACCTGCTGTTCACAGAAAAAGACTTCGCCGACGGTGAAAGTGCACTGTCCTACTACAAAAAAGTCGGGGAGCGGATCCGTCCTACAATGATTGATTGAGATATTCGGTATTTGAAAAATTATTCTTCTTTTTTGGGCTTCAGCAGACCTTTTAGACCTTCGGTAATCCCCTTACCAATATCTTCCGTACCCTTGATAATCTCTTTACCGATGCCCTCTCGACCTTCTATGATGCCCTTGCTCAGGTCTATAGTTTTACCCAGAGTCGAAGTTATCGTATCGACTATGTCTTTCGGTAGGACCCCGACACCCTGTTTGGCTACGCCATTGGCGATGGCTAATAAAATCATGCCTGACAAAGCAGCGGTATCCAACTTATTGTCACCGCCCAAGTCGGTCATCCGGATAGGAGAAAGTTTCAGTGTAATGGTGTCGGCCTTTCCGGGAACCGGCAGCAGCTTTACTTTAACCGTTACATTGGAAATCTCAAGATTGTCTATATGCAGTTTTTTACCCGATGTTTCAGTTTCATCTTTGTCTTTTGGGCCACCGGATATTGCTTTTATTACATCCTGGAGGTTGCTTCCGGAAATGCCGCGCTGTTCAAGCACAACATTTACACCGTCGAGCTTGATTTCTTTAATATTAACAACATCGCTTAAAAGTGATTTCACATCAACTTCGATTTTGGCGTTTTGTAATTCGAGCAGTTTTTCGTGTTGATAACCCGGCGGATTGTTAATCAAAAGATTTTTCAAGGCGAGCTTTCCGGCCATAATCGAAAGGTCAACATTACCTACGCTCACCCCGACATTTAATGTTTTGGTCGCCGCGGTCTCAATCCCCACTTTTACAGCACGTCCGGCAAAGAGATTAACGGCCACCACGGCGATAAGAAGTAAAATCAGAATTGCCAACACAATAACACGCAGGACTTTGAGTGTCTTTTTCATCTTTCAAGTCTTTCAAATATTCCGTTCACAAACCAGTAAAGTTTGTGCCTGTGAAAGAAAGTTTCCGCAACAGGAATTAAATACTTTGCCGGGTAATTTTTGCGCCGAGGGGATTTAGTCTCTCTTCGATTTTTTCGTAACCGCGGTCGATGTGATAGACCCTGCTGACAATAGTAGTTCCCTCAGCAGCCAACCCGGCTAAAACCAACGCCGCCGATGCCCGCAGGTCCGAAGCCATCACCGGAGCAGCTATTAGTTTTTTTACGCCGGCCACAATAACAACCGGGCCTTCTTTGCGCAAATTTGCTGCCATACGGCTCAACTCTGCAACGTGCATAAACCTGTCGGGAAAAACCTTTTCGATTATGACGCTATTGCCATCGGTAAGTGACAAAAGAACCATAAACTGAGCCTGCAAATCGGTGGGGAAACCGGGATATGGCTGAGTGGTAATATCGGCAGTTCTGATGGTGTCTCTGCGGGTAACGACACAACCATCACCTTCGGCATCAACCGTTACGCCGATATTCCTTAACCTGTCAACGACTGCCATCATATCGTCGAGCCGACAGTTTCGCAGATGCACTTCGCTTGCGGTTATGGCGGCGGCGACCATAAAGGTTCCAGCCTCGATTCTGTCCGGAATTACCTCAAACTCAACCGGCTGCAACTCTTTAACCCCTTCGATAATCAGTCGTGGTGAACCAATACCTGTTATCTTCGCACCCATTTTGTTCAAACAGTTTGCCAAGTCCGTTATTTCCGGCTCACAGGCGGCCGATTCGATAACTGTACGACCTTTCGCTAATGTTGCAGCCATTAGCACATTTGCGGTGCCGAGGACGGTCGAGCCGAACGGCCCACCCATAAAAATATTTTTGCCTCTCAAACCATTCGGCGCTTCGGCGATGATATAGCCGTTTTTAAGATGGATTTGTGCGCCAAGCTCGCGCAGTCCCCTGAGGTGAAGGTTGACGGGTCTGTCGCCAATCGCGCATCCTCCGGGCATTGAAACCTCCGCTCTGCCGCATCGGGCCAATAGCGGGCCGAGTATGCAAATACCAGCTCGCATCCTGCGGACAATCTCATACTCGCCCACCGGATTATCAATCACCGTCGAGTCTATGCACAAATCACCGTTTGGATCTCGGTTTAGCTTACAACCCAATCGCCCAAGCAATTTGCCACATACCGAAATATCAGAAAGATGAGGCACTGATTTAAGAGACGATTTGCCGGGTGCTAAAATGGTAGCAGCCATTATCGGCAGAGAAGCATTTTTTGAGCCGTTTATATCGACGCTGCCGGAAAGCCGAGCCGGCCCTTCGATGTGAAATATGTCCATAATCTATTGACTATTTACTATTGACTATTTACTATTGAAAGTGCCTAAAGTGACACGTAAGTGTCATCCTGAGGCGAAGCCGAAGGATCTGGCCAACAAAACAGAGATTCTTCACTTCGCTGCGCTTCGTTCAGAATGACAGCAGAGCTGTCACTTTAGGCACTTTAGTATGTCAATTGTCAATAGTCAATGGAAAATAATAAATGGAATTTACTGAGACCATAACTGTAACGAATCTTATTTTCCTGGCGGGGCTTATATTATTTGCCCGCTGGCTGCTCAAAACATCTCTGGGCAGAAAGGCTTTGGCTGATTCCGTGCCCCGCCGAAATAATATGCCTGCTTATCTGCCTTTCGTGCCGCTGTTTATCTGCTTCGGGACCGTTTCGCTGATAGCATCAATCACTCACAGAGTGTTTGGTGATTTGCAGGGCTGGCAGAGCAATTTTTTGGACAATCTGATTCTCTGCATCGGTGAACTGACGGCGATAGCCATAATTATTTTTTTAGCCAGAGTCCACTTTGCCCGGCGATTAAAGGGTTTCGGGCTAAATGTGAAAACGATTGTAAAGGATTTTTTCGCCGCTTTTGTGAATTTGCTCACAGTCTGGCCTCTCATAACGGCAGCGATATTACTAACGATGTTCTTCGGCGAACATATTTGGGGCCGGGAATATCAAATGCAACAACATCAACAACTCAAACTGATTACGGAATATCCGCAAATGCCTCTTCGGATAATTATTTTTATCGTTGCTGTTGTAATAGCATCTTTGTTCGAGGAGATGATTTTTCGAGGTCTTTTCCAAACAACGATACGCTCATACTTCGAGGCCCGCCCCAGCAGCGCTGGGTTCCGATTAAAACCCGCCGTTGGCGGGTGGTCGCCCATTGCCCGAGGGACGGGTCACGAGGACCACGTAACGGATAGATATGGGGCGTGGGTTGCAATTCTAATTAGTTCCGGGTTATTCGCAGCCACACATGCAGATACCGGACACTGGCCGGCATTATTTGTGTTAGGTGTATGTTTAGGTTATGCTTATGAAAAGAGTGGTTCTTTATTTCGGCCTATTTTTATCCACTCACTATTTAACGCAACCAGTATAATAGTAACCTTGAATCAATAGCCGGCTCAATTACCGGGATATTCTGGACAGGAGGACAATTATGCACAATCAAACAAATTATCGACATTTGAAAACCTCAAAACTGCCCTATCATATCCTTTATGCCTCTCTGACACTTGTGTTACTCAGCTTCATAGACCTTGGGGCTATTCAAGCGGAGCATATAGTAAAGTCACCAGATGGAAATGTTGTTATTACGTTTAAAGTCAAGGACTTTGGGAACCAACGCGACTGTCCGGTTTACAGTGTAGTGTACAAAAGCCGACCTATCGTTGTCGATTCACGTTTAGGACTTGCTATTAAAGATGCACCAGCCCTGGAGACCGGCTTCAATATCATTTCTGTCACCAACAGCAGTAGTAACAGTAAATACTCGCCCATTTATGGGGAGCGAAAAACCATTCGCGACCATTATAATCAGCTTGTTGTGGAGTTAAAGGAAAGTAACCGGCCCCATCGGCGGCTTCGACTGACGTTCCGCGCTTACAATGAAGGCGCAGCGTTTTGCTATACCCTGCCAGAACAAAATGCTCTGAAAAGCTTCATTATCTCCGCGGAAAAAACGCAGTTTCGTTTTGGCGGCAACCATACAGCCTGGGCCGTATATTCCGCACAAGGTCAATACAGTAAGGTGCCGCTCAGTAAGCTCAAGAACAATTGTGAGAGACCGCTGACAATTGAGATGAAAGAAAATGGACCTTTTGTATCGGTGGCTGAGGCGAGGCTCGTTGACCACGCACGAATGCGCCTTTCACCGGATAAGGGCCAGCCCTACACGCTGGTAAGCTCGTTAGGCAGCCAGGTCGAAGCCGACACTCCATATACGACACCCTGGAGAGTCCTTCTTCTGGGCGATAGCCCGGGTCAGTTACTCGAACGCAATTACCTCATCCTGAATTTAAACGAGCCTTGTGCCATCGATGATGTTTCCTGGATTAAGCCCGGCAAAGTAATCCGCGAAGTTACCTTAACCACTAAGGGCGGTAAAGCATGTGTCGATTTTGCCGTTGAGCACAACCTGCAATATGTCGAATTCGATGCGGGCTGGTACGGCCCGGAGGGCAGCGAGCAATCTGAT
>CAYTND010000096.1:0-7697 GCA_964438965.1 uncultured Pirellulales bacterium | reverse complement strand
TATTCATATGTGTCCACGGCTCGCATCCGGCCGGTATTGCCTTCCTGGATTAAATCCAGAAAGCTCAGGCCACGGTTGCGATATTTCTTGGCGATAGAAACGACCAATCTAAGGTTTGCGCTGGAGAGAGTTCGCTTTGTGTTCTCGTATTGGCCGAAGACTCTGTCCAGTACGTGCAGTTTCTTTTCAAGCTGTTTTGGCATTTCCATTACCAATTCGGTAAGGCCGGCCAGCTCCTGTTTCATCGCGTCGATATCATCGGCGATTATCCGGTCGTTGGGGCCTGCTGCGATATTCTGTTCTAACTGATGCATTTTACCGCAGATGCCATGGAGCTTATTTTTGATTGGCTGAATTCTGCTGGTTCGCAAGCTGAGCTCTTCGAGCAGCGTTGCAATTTTTCGTTTGTTTCTGCGTAATTGCTTCAATGCGGCCTTGGCTTCCTTCTTGTTTTGGTCAAGGAGAGTTTTCTTAAACAGGCCCTGGTTGATTTTGAGCAGTTTATCTGCAGTCCTGATGTTCTCAGAGAGTCGCTTTTTTATTACGCTTTTAGTGAGTTGTGGTACGGTACCGACTTTGATTGTTCTGTCGAACGACATCATGCCGTTATGTACCTGCTGTAGTAAATCGAGGGAGTTTCTGGCGCAGTAGTCGCATTGGAGCATTTTTCTTCTAAAGGTCATTTTTGCCATTTCAATTTTTCGTGCGAGAGCAATTTCAGACTTTCTCGTCAGCAGAGGTATCTGGCCCATTTGAGTCAGATACATCCGGATAGGATCGTCAATTCGTCTAGCGGCTTCCTCGCCGACGAGTTGTTTTTCGAGCAGCTCGTCCTCTTTTTTTAACTGCTGTTGTTTGTCGGCACCTTCGTCTTCGGAAGTTTCAAATTCCTCCTCCTGGGCTTTGGCGGCCTGTCGGGATTCGACGTCAGCCTCATCAAGCAAACCGATACCCATTTCATCGAGCGTTGCCAACAGACGGTCCAGGCGATTGGCGCTGATATCATCCTCGGGCAGGTCATCGTTCATCTCCTCGTAAGTGAGGAATCCCTTTTTCCGGCCCTTTTGAAGGAGCATTTTTATCTGCTGCTCCGGGTCTCTGATTTCGGCGCTCTTTGAAGACTCGTCATCAGTGAGGACTTTATCTTTATAGGGGATATTTTGCCTGGCTTTCTTTTTTCGTTTTTTTGTCACAATTTGCACCCTTGTATAATAGATGTTTTATCACGTTAACCCGTAATCACATAGAACGCGAAGTCAGATTATCCTCAGTCCCGATAGAATCGGGACACTTTGCTGAGTATATTGTTTCTTACGGTTATTTGCCGACGGTTGTTCACTGTACCATACCCACGTTATGTGGGTTTTCCTTTCCGGTATTTTCATAGGCTTTGCGTAGAAACTGTCTCGGGTCTTCTATTGTTTTTATGCGGCTGTTTTGTTTCTGTGCCTGATAGCGCTCAATCACATCCAGGGCGCCTGTCAGGCGAGCCTGGAAATTTCCTTTTTCCTCTCCGGCGTGGGTTAATTCCACAAGAGAGCTGCCGAGCTCTACAGATTCAGTTCCGGCTAATATTTCTGCAAGCGAAGCATTAACATCGGCATCCAGCGTTTCAAACAGAATCGCTGCAATTTGTCTCAATATCGGTACATCGAAGAGTTCTGCTGTAATTTTTTGTCTTACAATCTCAAAGAGCTTGGGCTCATTCAGCAATACTTCCAGGATTTCGCGTTGGGCTGTGGCAAAGAGGCCCTGGCCGTAATCTATTGTTTGGCCTTTTTGATTTTCGGTGTTATAGCTTGCGGCCCTTTGTGCTTGTCTGAGTCTCCTGCTCAGCTCGGCGTTAATTTGCTTATTGTCAAGGCCGATAATCTTCGAAATCTGGTTCACAATCAATCCGCGGTCTATTGGCGGGACATTTCCTGCCCATAAGGCGGTCGCTATCGTCTGTAAGTACTCTTCAATCGCTAACCTTTTGCCGGCAAGAGTGTCATCGCTGCCGAAACTGGCTGTTAACCTGTTCCATTTGAACTGGAAGACATCGACGGCGTCGTTTAGAAGTTGCTCGAACCGCTCTTTGCCGGCGGCCAAAAGAAAATCGCACGGGTCTTTACCTTCCGGTACCGAAGCAAGTCTGATATCTATGCGCTGAGAGAGACAGACATCCAGGGCCCTGTTGGCAGCTTCAATGCCGGCGACGTCACTATCGAAAAGCAAAATCACTTTTTTCGCATACCGCCGTAAGATGCGTCCGTGGCCGGTAGTGAAACTGGTCCCCAACGTGGCAACAACATTGGTGCATCTGAATTGATGCGCCATAATGCAGTCGGTGTAGCCTTCCACGACAACAGCCGTTCCTGCCGAGACAATCTGATGGCGTGCCTGCTCCAGGCCGTACAGCGAATTGCTTTTGTCGAACAGAGGCGTCGTTGGGGAATTTATGTATTTAGCGCCGGTTTCGTCTAACGTTCGACCGCCGAAGCCAATAACCCTGCCGGTGACATCGGTAATAGAAAACATCAGGCGGTTTACAAACTTGTCCTGATGTTGAGCTGTAATCAGGCCTGCTTGTTCCAGAAGCTTGGTTGGTACATTTTTAGTCCTTGCCGCCCTGAGCAAATCATCGGGCGAATTAATTGCTAAGCCAAGCTGATATTCTTTTGTGCTTTGCGGTGTTATCTGCCTTTGTGCGATATAGTCACGGGTTTGTTTGCCCTTTTTTTCATCGTGGAGGTTTTGCTGGAAGTATTTAGCGGCCCATGCGTTGACCTTTGCCAGTTGGTTCGGGTCGATATCTTCCGAGGGGGCCTGGCTCGGCCTATTAGAAGTTTTGGCCCGCCCTTTTTGGCGGATTAGCTTTATGCCTGCGCGCTCGGCTAACCTTTCTATGGCTTGTGGGAAAGTGAGGTTTTCTCGCATCTGAATAAATTTGAAGACGTCACCGCCGGCACCACAGGCAAAACATTTGAATATCTGCTTGACGCTGTTGACATTCAAGCTCGGGCGATGGTCATCGTGGAAAAGACACATGCCAACCATTTCCCGGCCTTTTCTCTTGAGGCTTATGTGCTCACCTATCACGTCAACAATGTCGTTGGCCTGCTGAACCTGAATAACTAAACTATTATCAAACATAATTGTGTTAAACAACCCCCAGTAAAACTGGGGGCTGAATATGCGTCGCCGTGTCGGCGACGGCTAAACGACCCCGCAATTTATTGCGGGGTCTAAATATAACGGACAAAACCCCTGACCCTATCCCATGGGGACTAAATAAAGCGCAGTCCATACTCCGGCACTACTTAAATATAGTAGTAATTGCCGAAAAGTCAAATCGTTCCTCAAAAAACCCGTTTTTAATACTGTTAAAGGCGTTTCTAATCACTTTGGACACTTGGTGAAATCAGACAGTTCTCGATACTCGATATTCGATGCTCGTAAGATGGTAAACGGTTATCAGGTTAAACAGGAAACCAGGTGGCAGAGTATCAGGACAGCAGGATATCAGGTAAAAAAACAGAGGACGGATGACGGAGGACAGAAAGGAAGTGAATATCGAATACTGAACAAGGAATGTCGAATGATGAAGGAAAGAAAGAGGTAAACGGTTATCAGGTTAACAGGAAACCAGGTGGCAGAGTATCAGGACAGCAGGGTATCAGGTAAAAGAACAGAAGACTGAAGGTGGAAGACAAGTGGTTAATTAGTTCCACCGTTAGGTGTCCTCCGTAAGGAGTCCTTAGGACTGCGGACTGTTGCGGAAACAGTATTTGTCATTCCCGCGAAAGCGGGAATCCAGTTTTTCGCTCTGGACCCCTGCTCCCCGCTTTCGCGGGGACAAGTTTACCCCTGCGGAAGCAGGGGCAGGGGTGACATCGTCGATCTTCGTTTTCCGCAACAGATACTAATTAGTTGATTGGTGAGTTTGTCTGAGGCCGGATAAATTCAAGACTTAAGGCCACGCTTGTGTCTTATACTCTTGTGTTCACTATAATTGGACAATCTTGCGTTTTTTAAAAGCATATAGTCCTTTTGATTAGTCAAAAGGACTACGTGACTTTTTACAAATTGCTGAGTTGCAATGTTGGATTGCGGGGTAATCTCTTACATTTGCCCTCAAAAAAATAGTGCGTAAGTCACAAGTGCACAAGACTCAAGACATAAAACGCATAGTGAGCGATGAATCAGGGCGAAAGACTATCGGAGACTTCCAAGAGGTTCTTAAGATTTAGTTCGCAATCATCAATGTTATAAAACTTTGGCCCCATACCGCACGGTAAGGTCAATAAATCACCCTGCTGAAAGTCATTGACGTCGCCTTTGGTTTTTATTCCCCAGGCGATTCTCTTGCCGTTTCTATATCCCGGATATTTTGCAATGTCATATTTTGAGGCGTCAAAACTGATAATGTCAATGTCAGAGCCGAATAATTCGTCCCAGTTCATATTGCCACAGATATGGACTCCGGAGGTTGTATTAAAGCTCTCGAAAAGCGGCGACCACAGGCGTTGGTAATCGAATCCAGCCTGGCCCAGGGCCGGCTCATCTAAAAAAAGGATAATGCCGCCGACATTTAAGCCATTGACAATGGCATCAATGTGTTGACAGGTTCTGGCAATAGCTTCATCCTCGGAATATCCGCTGAGGAGTAAGGTAGCCGGGCCTACACACTGTATTTTGACCGTCTCAAAGCCTTCTACTTTTTGCTTGAATGTTTCGAGGCAGCTTAATTTGCCGGGGCTTTTTATGTAATCCAGCATGGCGTCACCCAGCCTGGGCAGTTCCGGCAGAAATGGTATATCATGTCGCAGGCTATACTCTACGGCCTGTTCTACATCATCATACGGCAAAGAGCCAATTTGTGTTACTATCTGTTTTTTACTCATGTCTTCGGCCCATTTTACTTTGATTGTGTCTGATTCTTTTTTGGGTAATCTTTATAACATGGTATCATATTTTTTCCTAATCTCAAATATTTGCGGGTTCTTTGTTTTGGAACGGTTACCGCTCCCTCACGGTCGCGGCTCTGTTTCGGGGAAGGCTTGGTTCAAGGTAAGCCGAAGAAGGTCTTGCTGGTGGCGGTTACGGCATTGGCGAAATCGGCTAAATCCATCCCTTTTAATTCGGCCAAATATTTAGCGGTGTGAATCATAAGGGCCGGCTCGTTTATCTTCTGCTTTCGCATCGGCTCCGGTGACATATACGGACAATCGGTCTCGAGCATCAATCTATCGGCCGGTACAATTTTAGCGGCCCGGCGAGTAAGCTCTGCGTTTTTGAAAGTAACTACGCCGGTGAAAGAGATATAAAAACCATAATCGAGAACAATCTTTGCCTGCTGGGCTGAGCCGCTGAAACAATGAAAGACCACTGTTTTGAGGCCGGAGCCGAACTGCTCCAAAATTTCCATCGTCTCATCGAAGGCCTCTCTGCAATGGATGATTACCGGCAGATTCACTTCTTTGGCGATTGTCAGTTGTGCAGCGAAAGCCCGCTTTTGGTCCGGCTGTGGTGAGAAATTATAATGGAAATCCAGACCGGTCTCGCCGATGGCGACGACATTTTCGCTTTGTGCAAGCTCTTTCAATTCTGTCAGTGTATCAGCGGTTACATCTTTTGCATCGTGCGGATGGATTCCGACAGCGGCGTACATATTTTCAAATTTGTCGGCAAGCTCGATGGCTTTGCGGTTCTGCTGCGGGTCCGTGCCTACGGTGAGCCAGCCGATAACACCCGCGGCAATACTGCGAGCCACAACGGTCTGAACATCGTCGGCCAACTGCTCAAAAGTCAAATGGCAATGTGTATCAATCAGTTCCATTGGTTCTATGGTCTAAAAGCGTTTTTGTAATATCTTGTTTGTGGGGTGCCTTTTTGGCCGAGGACTATTGTAATAACATCAAAACGAAAAGGCCTGTCATCAATATCGTGCGTTGCAAGAAAATAACGGGCGGTCCTAATCAATCTGGCTTTCTTGGCGAATGTGATGGACGATTCGGCTGAGCCGAAAGTTTCGTCCGCCCTGGTTCTGACCTCGACAAATACGATGGTCCTGTCGGGAGCGACCATAATCAGGTCGATTTCGCCGGCATTGCAGGAGAAGTTGCGCGTGAGGGTTTTGAGGCCTTTTTTGTTGAGGAACCTCTGGCAGCGTTTTTCACCCCATCTTCCAAGTAACTTCCGGTCGGCTAAAAGCTTATTTTTGTTTATCAGCATATTATTGTGTATAAATCCGAAGTCCGACCCGCCAACGGCGGGTATTGTTCCAAACCCAGCGTTGCTGGGTCGAAATTCGAAACAAATCCGAGTGACAAAAATTCAAATTACCGAAACTGTTTTGAACATTTGAAAATTCGAACTTTGTATTTGTTTAGTATTTCGAATTTTGGATTTCGAGTTTATTTTGAGACGGTGTGGGTGCTGTGCCGCTGGGCGAGCCTGACGGCTTTGCCTGTCCGCTTGCGGAGGTAATATAGTTTTGCTCGTCTTGTTTTGCCGCTTCGGATGGCCCTGACATCGAGAACATTGGGCGAATGAAGCGGGAAGATTCGTTCGACGCCCTCGTTATTGACAATCCGCCGAACTGTGAAGTTTTCGTTAATGCCGCGGCCCTTGCGGGCGATTACGGTGCCGGTAAATACCTGCGTGCGCTCTTTGTCGCCTTCTCTGATGCGGCAGCGGACATCTACAATATCGCCTATTTCAAAGTGCGGTATATCTTTCTTCAAACTTTTGCTTTCAACCGCATCCAATATTTCGGTTTTCACTGATTTATCTCCTAATAAAAAGTGCACAAGAGCCCCCGGCTTTAGGAACGTGGAAGCACATCCGGGGATAAACTCCAGAGCACAAGCGTACAAGAGTACTCATAATTTATACAGTTGTCTCTAATATATCCGTCTTTGGGCTTAGGACAAGCACTTTTTTGAAAATTGCTGTTTTTGGGCGTTTCAGGGCAGATTAAGCTGCCTTGAATAAGTTTTTATACAATAGTGTGCTTGAGGCTTCGCCTCAAATCGTATTATTTCTGGATTCCCGCTTTCGCGGGAATGACAAATCGTTTTGATTGTCTAAAAACTTTCTGACAACAGCACAAAACCGGCAGCCATCGGTTCGGTTATTTTTCTCTCGGTGCGATTAGATGGGCCAATTTGGTGAGTCGGTTCGGGCGGTCTTCAGATACTCTTCAATCTTAGCAACTACATCGGGATGCTCGGCGGCGATGTTGTGCTCTTCCGCGATGTCCTTATTCAAGTCGTAAAGCTCCAGCGGCTTATTCGGTGCCAGGCGGACGGCCTTGTAGTTACGCCGGCGAACCACCTGCCGGAGATTGCGCCCGATGAATTCCCAGTACAGAAAACGGTCGTCCGTGTTCTGTGGTCTGCCGAGCAGCGTGGGCAAAACGCTTATGCCGTCGATGCCTGAAGGTGCTCTGGCGCCGGCCAGCTCAGCCAGTGTCGGCAGCAAGTCGGCAAAGTACCAGACGGCGCTGCTGGTCTTGCCGGCGGGTACTTTGCCCGGCCAGCGGACAATCATAGGCGTGCGGATGCCGCCCTCATATATATCGCCCTTTTTCCCCCGCAGTGGGCCGGAGCTGTCGAAAATTCCTTCCCAGCGCTTAGCTGCTCCGTTGTCCGAGCAGAAGAACACGAGCGTCCGGGCATCGATAGCCAGGTCCTTCAATAGCGCCATAATGC
>CAYTND010000095.1:0-7733 GCA_964438965.1 uncultured Pirellulales bacterium | reverse complement strand
ATGGAGGTGTGGTTATAGTAAGCGTGCCTGGTCCCATGAACAGCAGTTGCTGGTTCTGAACTGCCCATTCCGGTACGGTGGTGCCGTCAGGACATGTCATGACATCATCCCAGTCACCATCACGATTCCAGTCGCACCACACATTTACAATAGCCATACTGGGGTCAGGGGCCAAAACGGTCACTGTGTAATCGAACGTAGCCTGCTGGCATTTGGGTAAAACCAACGTTAGTGGGACACCATCGTCTCCTCCATCTAAGTTAGATAAATCAGCACGGGGAAAGAGATTGTTCTTGATGTCCTCGTCATACCCAAAATCCGCCTCGCTTTCGCTAGTGACAATCTTGCCAAGATAAACAAAAGCATCAGGCTGCCAATGGATTGGACCGTATGGAGGTGAGCCTATCTCATAAACCGTCGGGTAGTTCGCTACGACGCCGGGGACCGGATACGCGAGCATCGTCGCCCCGGGGAAGCTGTTCGAGCTGTCCGGTGCATCGCCGAGGTCGTGTTCGCCCTGGTCTTGTTCACCACCAGTAATTACGAATGCCAGATCGAGTGATTCACCCATGTACTCATGGTCTTTAGGGTACTTTAGTGGGAATGAAATGAGATTTCCAGCAAGGAAGAAGACAGCATCGTCATTCCACCTAAGTCTGTGGGTAGTCGTCTTCCATCCAAATTTGTAGTTTGCATTGGCAGTGGCAGGCCCGACTTCCTTAACACTAAGCCAATAGACAGTCCCTCGCTCCTGGATGAAAGGCTCTTCTTCAATGCAGAAGTTATACTGGTAGGCTTGTCTGTGATTGTTCGGTAAGTAGAGCTTTTTCGCTGGGTCGTACCAACCCTCCGGGCTATCATCAAGTTTGCGAACTGAGTATTCGCCGGGACTAAACGTTCGGCTCCAGAGGAGCTCTCCCGGCATGCTCCAACTGTTCTCTGTTGCCGGAGTGTCTGAATAAAGGGTGATTTCAAATGTCAAACTGTCTGGTCCGTCCGAGGGCAGCACATCACCGCGGAACGAGCCCCAGATGTGGATATCATTGATGGGGCCGGTAGCTATGCACTTGAAATCATCCGCCAAAAAGAGCAGGGACATATCTACATCCATTCCCGCAGAGCCCAGATCAGGTAACTGCGGCCAGTGCATCTTGTAGGGGTCTTTAGGATTCCAATTGCATTCGTCCTCGCATACGCGCTCTAACCTCATTGTGCCCAGGGAGAAGCCGGTCGCATTGTGGTTAGCATCAAAGATAGGAGTCCGATCATGGTTCTCATAGCTATCGCATGGTGCTGGTGGCTTATGTGTAATCACCCCGGTCAGCCGCTTCGGCTCGAGTGTTAACAAAATCTGCCCGGCATCGAGCAGTTCGATCTGGAAGAACACATCGAAGAAGCTGTCGGCCATGCCACCTGGTATAGTTGTAAGTACTGTTGTAAATGGCGGTAGATCCAGCACGCCCGGCGTGTTGTTAGCCTGCTCCCTGATCTCACCCAATGACCTCCTGCTGGGATGGGTCCGCACGCGCACTGTACCCAACAATGGACTCGTCCCCCTCAGGTCCATTGACACTATCTCTGTTTGGACTTCATCCTGCCCATCGCCGTCGTCATCATCTGCGTCGCCATAGTTTGGACCCTCAAAATAGACGTGCTGCGTCAGTTGGCCGCTCAACTGCACTAACTCCACGGTGCCGGCTGGTGTGAGCAGCTCAACCTGGCACGATATAGGAATTACGTCGATTTCCAGCGCAGAGACGTCTTGTGCAACTGCAAACCGTCCTCCACCAAAGGCCGTGAGCAATACTGCAACGAATAGTACTGGAAATGCTGATTTCAACTTCTTCATTAGTGTGTCCTCCTTAGTACATACAGATAGCCAGACAAAAATCCGGCATCTGCCTATAGATAGCTACTGGGGTTCCTTACTGATTCCTCCTCAGTAGTTCAGCCACTAACTCTCAATTCCAATAATATATCAAGTCTATCAAGAAAATTCAAGTCTTTTTTAGTACTTTTCGATTTTTTTTTGGCCGGAATAGTCATAAAAATAAGGATTTGGCGGCTTATCATCAATACTTTGACACACCTCAGCTATCGTTCCGGTACGAAAATCAGGTTTTTCAGGGATTCTTAGCACCATCTTTGGTGTCAGTTTCTACTTGATTCTTGACCTGCTCAAGCTTACAATTAGTGTACAGCCGTTTTTTGACGGCACAAAATGTATGTATAGGGTTGAACGGCGAACAATACCGGCAATGCCCGGATATAACTCATAAAGGAAAATTTTGCGAGGTGAGCGGTCTGTTCTACAATTTGGGCAAGAAGGTCGGGCCAAAAGTTCGCAAGGCTAAGTGGTTCTGGCAATCAATAGCCGGCACTGACGCTGACGCTATCAAAGTCGAGCACGAGGTTGGCCGGGACCTGGCACGCGAAATCAGGCGCCAGTTGGGGCTTGACCAGGAAGCACAGACCGAACGAATACTGAACGAAATAGGTAACCGTCTGACTGCCTGCGTCACTAACAAGTCTCGTAAATTCAGTTTTGAAACCGTCAAAGGCACCGAACCTAATGCGTTCGCTCTGCCGGGCGGGTTCGTCTTTGTAACCCGGTCATTGATGGAGCTGTGCCGGTACAATCAGGACGAGGTTGCATTTATCCTTGGACATGAGATGGGCCACGTCATCCGGGGCCACGCGATGGCCCGTATCATCAGCAATTCAGCCATTGCCACCGTATCCCGGGCTGCACCCATTCGCGGCCTTCTTGCCGGTTGGCTGCGCAAGGTTGGTGTGCAGTTCCTTGAAAGTGCATATTCCCAGGACCTGGAGTCCGAAGCCGACAAGCTCGGAGTGCGTCTTGTTGCTGCCGCCGGTTATGACTCTCATGCCTGTGTGCAATTACTCTCGCGCTTAGCCAGGCTCAGCCCGCCTACGGGCAAATTAGACCTCGGCAGTTATTTTTCCTCGCACCCACCTTTTAATATCCGTATCCAAAATATCAATCATTTGCTGCGCAAGTGGTCGAGTTAGGTGGAATTTATCCTTCAAAAATTTAGAGAAATGTGCTTGAGTACATTACTGATTCTGATAAAATGCTGAACCAGTGAAATATACGGGCGTGTTGCTGTTATTGCAGAGCGGATAAAGGATTGGTTGGTAGCGTAAAGTCTTGACGCAAAATCGAGGTTAGGCATAACTCTAAATAGCCGAACAAATGGAGGTTTACGAAGATGCTGAAAGTGGGCATTGTTGGATTCGGGTTTATGGGGCAAATGCACTACAAGTGCTGGAGGGCCCTGGAAGGTGCTGAAGTTGTGGCGGTTTGCGACGTAAATCCGAACATAGAAGAAGATACGAAAAAAGCGGTGGGTAACATCGGTGACACGGAAGAGGCGGTTGATTTCAGCAGCCTGCGGTTATACACGGATTTTGAGGAAATGCTCACAAGTGCCGATCTCGATGCCGTTTCGATCACACTGCCGACGTTTCTGCATGCGGACTTTTCCATAAAAGCATTAGCTGCGGGAGTCAACGTTTTTTGCGAGAAGCCGATGGCACTAAACGTCGAAGACTGCGAACGAATGATTGCAGAGGCCAAACGCAGCGGAAAGGTCCTGCAAATCGGACACTGCGTACGATTTTGGCCCGAATACGTCAAAGCAAAGCAGATAGTTGACAGCGGAGAGTACGGCAGGGTCATTGCAGCGACGTTTCAACGCCTGGGAACGGCCCCAACCTGGAGCATAGACAACTGGTTTATGGACGAAAAACGCAGTGGAGGAGTGGCCCTGGACCTGCACATCCACGACACCGATTTTGTGCAGTATCTTTTCGGGATGCCGCGTGCGGTTTGCAGTTTTGGGGCGAAAGGTACAGACGGAGGGGGGCTGGTACATATAGTTACACAGTATCTTTATGACGACGATAAGGTGGTAACCGCTGAGGGCGGCTGGGCGATGATGCCAACGTTTGGGTTTGAGATGAGCTTTAACATTGTGCTGGCCAAAGCGACGATTGTCTATGATTTGACACGCGAGCCGGCCTTTAAGGTTTGTCCGGCTGAAGGTGAGGCTTTCACTCCCAAAGTGCAGGAAGGGGACGGCTGGTTCCTGGAGATAGCGCATTTCGCCAAGGCGATAAGCGGAGAGAAGGTCGAGCCGATAACGACTCTGGAGCAGTCGCGGGATTCGGTCAGAATCGTGGAGGCGGAAAAGAAATCAGCCGCAAAGATAGAAAAGGTTTCGATTAGATAATTCCTGTTGTGGAGACAGCTAAGTAAAGAAAGAAAAGATTTGAATTGGAGAATAGCACAATGAAATGTAAGGATTGGCCGATAGGGATTTGCAGTTGGTCGCTACAAACAGACGTCGCCGGCGTTGCAGATGCGATGGATAAAATCGGAATTGAACATGTACATTTGGCGGTCAGAGCTGCGGTGGAAGAGAACGGAGACGATTACCTAACAGCCGTGCAGAACCAAAACTGGACTGTAAGCTGTACAATGATAGACTTTCCGCAGGAAGATTATTCGACGCTGGATAGCATAAAAATAACAGGCGGAATTGTACCGGATGAATACTGGGAGCAGAGTCGCCGGTTGTTCCTGGGCGCCGTTGAGGTAACGGCAAAGCTCGGTGTCAAATACCTCGCGATGCACGCCGGCTTTATCGACGAAACTGACCCGGAATACACGAAGAAATTTTACGACCGTATCAAATGTTTAGCCGATGCCGCCGGCCAAAAGAATATTATGTTGTTGCTGGAAACAGGCCAGGAGGCAGCAGAAGAGCTCAAGCACTTCCTGGAGGAATTGGACCATTCTGCAGTAGGAGTCAATTTCGACCCGGCGAATATGATTCTTTATGACAAGGGTAATCCCATCGAAGCGGTACGGGTGCTGGCGCCGTGGATAAAACACATCCATATTAAGGATGCGATTCAGACTTCTCAGCCGGGTACATGGGGTGCGGAGGTCCCCTGGGGTGACGGCCAGGTGGGGACGGAGGCTTTTTTGAATGTGCTCGAAGAAATAGGCTTTGAGGGTGTTCTGGCAATCGAGCGAGAAGCCGGCGACGATAGGTTCGGAGATATTAAGCTGGCGGCTGAAAGGCTGTTGGGATTTGACGGATAAAGGACAAATAGACTAAGGAGAACAAAATGGAATGGAAACTGTACTTCGCCCTGAGCTTTGTGATGTTTATGGAGTACGCGGTCTGGGCGGCCTGGATGCCCGTACTGGCCGCACGACTTCTGGGACCGCTGAAAATGACCGGCAAGCAGACCGGATGGATTTACGCCACCTTCCCCCTGGCCTGTATCTTCATGCCATTGGTGTCCGGGCAGCTCGCTGACAAGTATGTAAACACCGAGAACATCCTCGGCGTAGCTCACTTGCTTGGCGCAGTTCTAATGTTCATTGCTGTGCGCAAAACAACTTTCAAAAGCCTCTTTGTAGTTATGTTTCTCTATTCTATCTGCTATGCCGCCACACTGCCGCTGGCCAACTCCATCATGTTTCACCACCTTGCCAAAAACAACCTCGACCCCGGTGTCCACTCAAAGTGGATCTTCATCTGGGCACCTGTCGCCTGGGCGTTTATCGGCTGGTCCCTTACCGGCTGGCGATGGATATTCAAAACCGGAGAGCAGGGACGCGACTGCCTCTATCTCGCTGCTATCCTCTCGGTTATAATGGGCGTCGGATGCTTCTTCTTATCCGATACACCACCCGCTGGATCCGGCACCGCCCCGATACTCCAGGCTATGGAAATGTTCAAAGACGCTAACTTCCTAATCTTTATTGCCGTCTCAATGGTCTTCTTCGGCCTGATGCAGTTCTACTTCCTCGGTACGGCACCGTTTATGCAGGACATAGGAATCCCAGCTAAGAACGTCCCCGCCTCGATGGGCATCGCGCAGGCTGTTCAGGCAGTAGCCACCGTCGTCCTGATGGCTCTTTTCATCGAAAAGTTCGGCACGAAATGGACCCTCGTCATCGGAGCAACGTGCTGGCTCATACTGTACTTAGCCTACATAAAGCAGAAACCACGATGGATTATTGTTGCTTGCCAACCGTTCCACGGCCTGGCCTATGTGCTCTTCGTTATCGTAGGCCAGATATTCGCAAACAACGTGGCCTCAGATGAAATAAGAGGTTCTATGCAGTCTTTGCTTTTTGCCGCCACCACCGGAGTCGGCCTGTTCTGCGGAACGCAGTTCGCCGGTTTCATAATGGACAAATTCAGGAAAGAAGAGAAGTTCCAGTGGCGTCAGATTTTCATGGTACCCGGTGCGATTGCACTCGTGAGTATTTTGGTGTTTATATTGTTCTTCAAAGGATAAATGCTGCTCGATACTCGATGCTGGATGCTCGTCGAGAATCGAGAATCCAGTATCGAGTTTAGCCTTATGGTATATCCAGCGGGTCAATATCTTTGATTTTCTCGGTATAGACTTTGTATGGATATTTCTTCAGCAGCTCGTTGCCGTATTTGGCCAGCAGGGCATCTCTCTGTTTGTTTACCAATCTCTCTTTGACACGCCGCTCTATATCACTCGAATATCCTTTTACTTTACCGGGGTTCTTTTCTAAGATTTTGACGATTCGCCACTTGATGCCCCTACGGTAAAAACCTTTTACCGGCCCTACTATATCGTTCGGGTCGCCTTTCCATAAGTCCTTCCAGAACAGTCCTTCACCGCTGGGATAAGTATTAAACGGTTTGCCTTTCTTTTCCAATGAGTATTTCTGTCTTACCGACTCGAAGTCCTTACCGCCGTCTAATTCAGCCTTTGCCTGCCGGGCTGTTTTAAGGTCCTGACACCAGATGAGGTCAATCTTAAGCGTCCTGTCTGTTCTGAATGCTTCCATATCCTTGCCGAAGTAAATCATTATCTCATCAGTCGTTGGCTCTTTAATCTCCTTGTACTTTTCAGACTTGACTTTAGACAGGAGCATCCTATCTTCGGACTCTCTTACCTGCTTTAATAGATTTTTATCCTTATCGAATCCGAGCGACTTGGCCTCAGATACAAGAAGCGGCATCCTCAAAGCCCTTTCTAATAACTGTTCGACACCCTTTGGCGTATTAAGGTTTCTCGGACGGCTCGGCGGGGCGCTCTCGCACAAAGTATCGAACCAGTCCTTCAATGTTATCTTTCCATTGTCGAACGTTGCCAGAACAATGTTTTTCTCTTCCGGCGTCAGCTCCTCTTTTATCTGATAGATACGGATAAAAGGAATTTTATGCGGTTTCTTTGGTTTAGTTAGCAATCTTTGGTGGATTTGAACTGCTTTGGGGAAATTGTTACTTAACTTTTTTACATGAAGCTTTTGGTATATCTGCCTGTAATACTGGTCATAAAGCCTGCGGGCTTTTGTGCTTTTAAGCATCGCTTCTGCCCTGGCCCGGTCGAGCTTGGGGTCGGCTTTCATCTTCTGTTGTATTTCTGACTCTGTTACGGTTAACTTGGGTAGCAATTGCTTTTGTAACAATAAGTTTGCAAGCCGTTTTTCCTTGAATCGTTTAATCGATGCGCCGAACGTTTCATCTTTGAGAAACCCAAGTTTGCGGGCCTCGGTAACCATAGCTTTTTCCGCTATCATTTTCATAAGCACCGTTTCGGCATCAGCCGGTTCAGCTTGCTCGTTGTAACTATCATAGCCACTAGGGTAAAGCTCTATCATCAGCCTTTTCTCAAGCTCTTGCTTTGTGATGACGTAATCGCCT
>CAYTND010000094.1:0-7780 GCA_964438965.1 uncultured Pirellulales bacterium | reverse complement strand
CCATGGTACTTGCTGTTTTCGGTGGTCAAAAAGTGCATCATATGAGGATGGTAAGATCGGCCACTCCATCCCCAGCCATCTGATAGCTTGATGTAGAAGCGAAGGTACACCACCTCGGTAGGCTCAAGGAGCCGCCGAATACCCGCCGAGATTACGGGGCGGGTACCGTTCTTCTCCCAATGGTACTCGATACAACCTTGGCCGGCGTAGGCGTCTTTCTTGGAAATCTTGAACCTGTTACCGTCGTACCATCCTCGACCGGTCAGATTGGTGTCATCAAAACTTTCACTGAAAAAGAATCCGGAGATATTCTTCCTGGCGGCGACGTCTGCCCCCAACAACACATCAGTTGTGAGCATTGAAATTAACAGCGTAAGAACCAAAGCCGAGGTCAAGAACGAAGTGTTTCTTCCTTTCATAATAACCTCCTATGACAAAAGTGTTATTTGTTTTGGTAGCTCATTTTAACGGCATAAGCTATGTTGTCGCAACTTGTTTTCTCATTTCGACAGGTTCTAATTGGCTGGTGTGCCACCACCCACGCCGGAACAGAACATTCGTGCATTCTGTCCCTGTGATGGCTGTTTGATTCGAGAAGAATTGAAGTGCCTAAAGTGAACTAAAGTGAGCTAAAGTTACAAAAAAGAATATCCAATATCTCCGCAGTCCGAAAGACTCTGCGAGGACACCTGACGGTGAAACAAGCAATGTGAAAGGAAAACAGATTAGTTCGACATTCGATATTCGATATTCGGTGTTGAATATTCGCTATTCGTTCCTTTTAACTTTAGGCACTTTATACTTTACACTTTAGGCACTTCAATTCAACTATTTATCAACTGATACGCCCTGATGAGCTCGGCGACGCTCCAGGCCTGGGCGATACATCCTCTTGGCTTATGAGGGGCATCGCCGTCAAATATCTCTGAAATACTCCCGAGGCAGCCATCTTCGGTCAGGTGCTGCAGTAGAGGCTGGATAAATTCAGCCGCCTTTTTTTTGCTTTTTCGGCTGAATCCATTGACTTTCAGGAAGCTTTCCACAAACGGCCCTAACAGAAACGCCCAGACTGTACCTTGGTGATAAGCCTCGTCACGCTGTTGTTGTGGGCCTGAATATACACCTTTATAACGACTATCCTGAACGTTCAACGTTCGCAGGCCGTAAGGTGTCAATAACTGATTTTGCACTGCTTTTACTACTGATTTTTGTTGATGGGCGGACAATGGTGAAAATGGAAGTGAAACTGCAAATATCTGATTTGGCCGAAGACTCTCATCCACCGTTAGGTGTCCTCCGGAGACCGAACCGTCAGGCAAAATGCAATCGTTTAAGTAACTTTTACTTTCGTTCCAGAATAATTCGCAAAAGCTGGTCCGAACCTTATCTGCCATTGATTTGTAATGCTCTGCATTTTCTATATTCCTGTCGGTATAAAATTGGGCTAAAAGGCAAAGAGAATTATACCACAGGGCGTTAACCTCGACCGCTTTTCCGCATCTGGGCGTAAAAGCAACGCCGTCATACTTGGCATCCATCCAGGTTAGCTGCGTTTCGTTGTTACCTGCGGTTATAAGCCCATCGGAGTCGGCGCGAATATCGAACCGTGTGCCTTTATGGTAGGACTCTATAATCCAGCGGATTGTCGGCATAAGCTCCTGCATGAAGGTCTTTGAATCACCGCTGGCGGCAACGTATTGAAATGCTGCGTTGATAAACCAAAGAGAAGCATCGACACTGTTAAAATAAGTCGTCCCGCTTCTGTCGTCAAAACGATTTGGAATCATACCCTCATCCGCCGCTGTGGCAAACGTGGTCAAGACCGACTTTGCCTCTTCAAACCTGCCGGTTGAGAGTAACAGACCCGGCAAGGCTATGAAAGCATCTCTGCCCCAGTCTGCAAACCAGGGATAGCCGGCCAAAATGGTGGTTCTGTACTCGTATTGCGTATTTTCCTTCTTGCGATACGCATCACGCACGACGCACGACGAATTTGTTTGTCGTTTTGCAATAAACCTATCAGCAGTCAAACAAAGTGCCTCGAAATTCGTCGCTCGGGTCCCGTGACCCGTGATGCGAGAGACGAGCGGCGAGTGACGGGACACGCATTGTTTTAGGTTTTCCTGGTGCCTGTGCAAATCTTCGCGAACTGCATCAATATCAAGATTGGCTAATTCCTCAGGCTTACAGCGCGCCCACGGCGGACTCAGGTTGGCCCAGAGAACAATTTTGACAGGTGTTTCTATCCGGCACTTAAAAAAGCCGGGCGTCCACAAGTCTTCGGTAAAATCCTGACCTCTTTCTCTATTGTTGCGATATAAGAAATTAAACCACCATTGACGGTCTTTCTCAAAATTCACCACGTGAGAGACTTCGTTTTTCTCTCTCGCGGGGTGAACAAATTGGCAGCTCAAAAACAACTCACAGCTATTCGGAACATTATGACGAACCAGCACACCATCGCCGAGCCTTTGCGAACATAACGGAGCGTGGGATTTTTGCTGCGCGTGGAAGTCTCTTAGGCCGACAAATGGCCTCAAAACGAACTCCGCAGGCTCACGAACACTCGTAAAATCATAGACCAGGGCAACCGTATCTGTATCGCGGAGAAGATATACCGATTTTGTCAGTTTGAGTTTGTCTAATTCGTAGTCAAAATGCGCTGCGATATCCCGGCGAAATTGCTTCAGAAGGGTAAAGCCGGACGGTGTAAATTTGTCGCTGAATTCAAAGGTTGAAAGCTTGAATGCCTGTCCTTCGAATATTACCATCTCCAGGCAATTGGCCAGTGCCATTATCCTGTTGACCGGCGGATTAAGAGAGCCGATGAGCAGTCCGTGATATCCTCTCGTATTACAGCCTGCGATGGTTGATGATGCGTAGCTGCCGCGCTCGTTGGTCAATAGCCATTCCCTGGTCAATAAATTCTCAATAGGTTGATTGGCGGTTGATATGGATACTGCTGATGGGCTCCCATTTTTCGACTTATTGCGAAACGGGGACCATATATTGTTGCCTTTTTGCAATGTTAACACAATCTTACTCCGAAAAACGTCATCGCGGGAAAATATCAGGCCCCCTGAAAATCCTTTTCTTGTATCATATTACTCCGTCATAAAATTCCTGGTTATTAGATTCTGAAGGAGGAAAATCAAAATTGCTTCAAGTAACAAAAAAATCAGGACATTTATTTCGCCGGTTGCAAGTCAGGCGTATTTTCATTTTGCGGCCCCCCGTCGGCAACAAGCGGGGGCAGGCCCGCACCAGAAAAGCACTCTGTTGTGTTCTGTTTTGTTGTGAGAGAAGATGCTTCCCCGCCCGGCAGTCTGGAACAACGGCCGTGAAGATTATCCAGGACATTCATAAAGTTTATATAAGAGTCGTAAGGTGAATTATAAGGATTAAAATACTTATGTACATCGCCGTCGGCAAAATATTTTGTGCACATATAATAAAAATGGTCCGATGCCTGTAATTTTCGCCAGTCTGAAATAATTTTTTCGTCGTCGGTTTGTTTGATTTTCTTCTCAAGCCGATAAAGCTCATGGATAGCGTTGGATTGCATAGCGTTTCCGACCCAGGCCGAGAGGTCCCTTTCGATATCGGCCCAGCTTATGATATGCGGCACATCAACTGTGCCAACGGGCTGGTAACATTGCACTACTTCGCTTGGGGTTTTGAAGTTGTTGTCCGGGTGATTTAGAACCTCTTGTGGCAGATGCCGCATAAAATCGAATATGCCGGTATCTTCCCATTGGTGTTCACCGAATGTCTCATAGTCCATAAACAGGTTGACCACATTGCCGTTGCCGTTGACATTACTTATCCAGTGGGCGAATTTATCTGCCGTCAAAGGCCACTGGGGCCAGTCACGATTCGAAAATCGAAAGGCAATGTCATCGCTCAGAGAATAATTTTTCAGCAAAAGTTTCAAAGTGTTGCAGTCTTTGGGCTGATAGACAAAATTAGGGCTTCGATAGCCTAAGATGTGGTCTGCCCCTTCGGTTATTATCGCGTCAAAGTTGCCCGTTGACTCGATAAGAGCGGCTAAATCATTGTTATATACTAATTCCGTATTTCTGAATATCCGCGGCTTTTGACCAAAATAGTGGTTAATTGTGTCGGTGTGTTTGTTTACCTGCTCTACGAATTCATCACGCGAGTATAAAAAACTTAGACTGTGATAATACGTCTCAGCTAAAAATTCTACACACCCGGTTTCCGCAAGGGCGTCAAATGTGCTCATAACTTCCGGAGAAAATGAAAGGAGCTGCTCCAATAATACCCCGGTTATGCTGTATGCAACCTTAAATCGTCCGTCAAATTGCCGTATCAAATCAAGAATCAATCGATTGGCGGGAAGATAACATTTATTTGCGACCTTCCGGCATATACTGGCATTTTTGTAATCGTCAAAATAACGGTCGTTTTTGTCGAAAACCGTATAGTGTCTTAGACGCATTGGCTGATGAACTTGAAAATAGAAACATACCGAAGGCATAATCTCGTTTCTCGTATTGCGCTTATTCTTTGCGTGATGCTTTCAAACCGCAACCAGTGTCTCTTCATAGATTCTTACGCACTTGGCTGCCGCGTCTTCCCATCGTAATTTTCTGACCTCAAAATTGCCGTGGTTTGCTAACGTCTCTTGCAGCGGAGGATATTTCAATACCGCTATAATCTTGTTGGCAATCTCGGTGGTGTCCCAGAAGTCAACTTTAAGAGCATGTGTCAAAACTTCTGATACACCGCTTTGCTTGCTTATTATGACGGGCACATCGTGGTTCAACGCCTCCAACGGTGCGATTCCAAACGGTTCCGATACTGAAGGCATCACGTACAGGTCTGCCATTTTATATATCTTTTGGACGTCTTCGCCGCGCAAAAAACCGGTGAACAGAACCTTATGTCCGATGCCGAGTTCTGCCGCCATTTCAATCGACCGGTGCATCATATCGCCGGAGCCGACCATAACAAACTTGACGTCATCAATCATTTCCAGGACCTTCTTCGCTGCCTGGAGAAAATACTCCGGGCCTTTTTGCATTGTGATTCGGCCCAAAAACAGGACAATTTTCTCATTTGTGTTGATGCCGGTTTCGGCCAAAGACCAGTTACCGTTGCGCTCGACGCCATTATATACCACTTCCACTTTTTCACCGCTAATACCGTATCGGCTGATTATAGTACTGCGGGTATAATGGCTCACAGCGATTACTTTGTCCGCCCGCTCCATACCTTCACGCTCGATGTCGTAAATCATCTGGTTGACATGCTCGCCGCTGCGGTCGAATTCTGTCGAATGGACGTGCACAATCAGCGGTTTTTCGCTTATAGCTGCTACTGCAATGCCCGCTGGATAAGTCATCCAGTCGTGGGCGTGGACAATGTCAAACTGCTCATCTTTAGCCAATTCTGCGGCAACCGCAGCATAACGATGGACCTCAGTGTACATATCTCTGCTGTAGTCATCACCGGCGATGAGCTGGCTGGCTGCGCTGATGGTGCCGCCGTGCATTTTTTGTTTTTGTCTCAAAGTTTCTTCGATACGCTGACGGTAAACGTCCGGTGTTGAATATGGCTCCAACGCTGAGTTGATTGCGTGAAATCTTACATTTTTTAGTTCACCGAACATAAAAGATGCGGCGGATGTCCAGGAGCTTGGGCTTAGCAGCTTAACATGAGTAGCATACCCACTCTCGACCATTCTTGGCAGAACGAAGGTAACTTCCATCCCAAGTTGGTCCATCGCTTTAGTAAGCCCATAGCAGGCTGTACCCAGACCACCGCTGATAAAAGGAGGAAACTCCCAGCCTAACATGAAAATTCTCATCTGTCTCCCCATTGGTTTACTTTCATAATCATTTATTCAGTAAGAGGTTACGATAAACTTGCTCCTCAGCCCTACATTAACTATATGCACACTGCCCCGCTGCTTAGCAGGGCCGTCCACTATCAGTTCAGTAAGGCCATCATCGGCAAGAAGTTACACTATACTTAACCTGAAGCTGGCACAAAATACGGCATTTACCACAATATCTACTATATAAATCGGAGTTTTCACGGGTATAAGTTAAAAAAATTTTCCCCAAAATGCGAATTTTGACATTGATATGATATATTTTATAGGCCGATAGCTAATCAACAGACCGATTACTGCTATTTTTCTTTCGGCAGGCTAAAAACAGGCTGCGGTTCACAGGTCTTCTCATTATTGGGACTAAATTGGTCAGTTTTGAGTTTGAAAACGTTGTGAATTGCACCTTCAACTAATGCCTTGTAGCCGAAGGCACTTGGTTGGATGTCTTTACGCACTTATAAAATAAGCCCTTCCGCTCTCGAAAAAAGCGGAATGGCTTATTTTAAATAACGCTGCTGCAAACGTAAGATATGTAACCAAAAGATGTTAGCGCACAACGTATTTTCCTGTCAGAAATAAATACCCCGAAGGGCTTCTAACGGGGCCTACAGGTCATGTGGCTTGACTGTGCTGCGGCGATTGGCCTGGGTTCGGGCTATGGCAGCGTCAAGCATACAATAGACCTTATCACTGAGTGCTCCGAGGGCGTCGGATGAGGTCATCATCTTTTTGCTTTTGATGTAGGCCTTAACTTTGCTGGCTACAACCAAAGATTCTCTGTTTGCCATTCTAAAAACTCCCTGTCAAAAGGTTAAATTGTAATTACTCCGGCACCAAATCCTTAAGGCCGGAACATCATTTAGCGTTGTTATTACATACAATCGGCATAGTTTGCAACAAAAAAATACCCTTAAACGGTAAATTTTTATAATAATCCCTGGTAGCTAAAAAATTTGTCCCCGCAGCCGGAACCCACAAATCAAAGTTTTTCTTATAAGTTCGTAATTTTTGATAATTTATGGAGTCTAATTTGACGAAAACACCCCAGGGAGCGGGATGAGAGGTTTTTAGAAACCTAATCCAGGTACGCCGGAATAGATTAAGAGGGGATACTAAACGCTGAAAGGGGCATTAGGACCCGAGTTTGTTTTGGAGGAATAAAATGGCAAAGCGCTCTAAAAAAGGCCATAGATCGCAGGCCAAAATGCAGGGGTACGTTGTTGTTACATTTGCCGAAAATATGGAGCAGGCCAGAGAGTACAAAACTCTGCTGGAAGTTAATGATGTCTCTGCCGTAATAAATGAGCAGGAAGAGCAATCATTAGGTTCCAACGAAATCGCCGTAATGGTTCCCGAAGATTTTCTTGATGAAGCACACGTTATAATCGAGTCGCAGAACGCCTATGATGATTTCTACGATTACTCATTGGAAGACGAAGAGAACGACGATTTCGACGATGAGCTTTTTGAAGAGGACTTTTAGTCTTCTAATCGCTGGCGAATTCTCAAAGCCGAACAGCGTGTCGTAATTCTTGCCGGCGTAGTTATTAACTGTTTTCATATCCGCCAAACCAACAAAGTGAAAGACACAGGGTTGATATAATGGATAAAGAACATATTCCAGAGCGTCGCAAAGGCCAGGGCCGCAGGCAAAGTGTTGTTGACAGGCGTTTGGGGCTGGACCGCCGGAGAGGGCCAGGCAGACGGCTAACCGATGAACGAAAATCCGCTGAACAAGGGCAGATGTCCGATGAGCAGTTTGAGTTTCTTTTAGCCATCGATGAATATAAAAGAAAAAATGCCAGACCATTTCCAACCTGGACGGAAGTGCTGGAGGTGATAAAGGCAATTGGATACCGCAAAATAGCAGAACCACAGCCGCTCGAAGAGTTCAAAAAGAATAGGAAAACCGCTGAAGCA
>CAYTND010000093.1:0-7791 GCA_964438965.1 uncultured Pirellulales bacterium | reverse complement strand
GCAAAGAGCTTCCCCGAAGCTCTGCGAATGGGAGCCGAAGTCTTCCATACGCTGAAATCAGTGCTGGCCAAAAAAGGTTACTCAACTTCGGTCGGCGACGAAGGCGGCTTTGCCCCTTCACTTAAATCAAATGAGGAGGCGCTCCAGGTCGTTATGGACGCCATTAAAAAGGCCGGCTACAAACCCGGCAAAGACATCTCAATCGCCCTGGACCCTGCTGCAAGTGAAATGTTCGACACTAAGACAAAGTCCTACAAATTCTTCAAATCCAACCCGAAGAAGAAAGTCTCGTCCGAAGAAATGGCCAGGCACTGGACCAAATGGGCGAACAAATATCCAATCATTTCAATCGAAGACGGACTGGCCGAAGACGACTGGGAAGGCTGGACAAAATTAAATAAAAAAATCGGTAACCGTATTCAATTGGTCGGCGATGATTTATTCGTAACCAACACCAAACGTCTCGCTAAAGGTATTAAACTCGACTGTGCCAACTCGATATTGATAAAGCTCAACCAGATAGGCACGCTCACCGAAACATTCGAGGCGATTAATATGGCGCGCAGGGCCGGGTGGACGGCGGTCATTAGCCACAGAAGCGGTGAAACCGAAGATACTACAATCGCCGACTTGGCCGTTGCCACGGGCGTCGGCCAGATAAAGACCGGCTCGCTGTGCCGAACAGACAGAATTTGCAAATACAATCAACTGCTAAGAATAAGCGAAGACCTCGGCCCGGCTGCGCAATACGCCGGCTTTATGTTTAAATAGGGCATAAAACTTATATGCAAGGGCGAAACGTCATTCGGATGATTTTGTTTGTCATCTTTTTCAGTATCGGTGCGGCGTCGCTGGGCGTTTCTATACTCTGTGATGACCTGGTTCAATACTATCGGAACAGGCGGCTGTTAAAAGTAACGCAGCAATCGCTGAATCGGCTCGAATCTCTGAATGCTGACTATGATGCGCTGCTTGAGCAGTTGGAAAAAGACCCCAATCTTGTTAAGCGTCTCGCCCCGGCTGCGCTCGGCACCGAGCCTGAAGATGCGAACGCCGTTTACCCCAGAGCAACGCCCGAGCAGTTGGCCGCTGCTCGCAAAGCGTTGACGCAAGACCCGAACGACCAATCCACCGGGCCGATGCTGCCTAAGTGGCTCACCCGGTGCAGCGAACCTCGCCGGCGAATAACGCTTTTTATTGCCGGTTCGGTCTTAATCCTTATTTCGTTTACCTGTTTCACTCCGACCAGGCAATCTCCCACAAAAGAAGATCAATAAGTTTCTGCTGCGGGACTTGCCGCCGGAGGAGAATTTGATTTGACGAAAGCCGTCAATTTATTTATACTTTAGCGTCCATTTTGTTTTTTCGTCGAACAGGTTGACGCGTAACAAGGGTAGCCATAGGAAGGAGTTAAATCATGCAGCCGAACAAACAAATTTCACGCCGGAGCTTTCTGAAAAAGACAACCGGTGCTGCTGTTGGAACGATAAGCTTTCCCTACGTCGTTTCGTCTTCGGCGCTGGGTAGAGATGGCAATGTCGCCGCGAGTAATCGAATCACGGTCGGTTGTATCGGCGTTGGGCCACAGGGTACAGGGGTGATGCGCAACTTTCTGGCCCAAAAGGATGCCCATGTGGTGGCGGTCTGTGACGTTAAAAGCAACGTGCGCCGGGCTGCCCAGGAGCGGGTGAACAAGCACTACAAAAACACCGGCTGTGTAGCTTATCATGACTTTCGCAAATTGCTCGGGCGCGATGACATTGATGCGGTCCTTGTTGCTACGCCGGACCACTGGCATGTGCTGGTGGCGCTGGCGGCTGTAAGAGCGGGCAAGGACGTTTATCTGGAAAAACCGATGGGACTAAGTCTGGCCCAGGACCAGGCGCTGCGTGCCGCTGTGCACCGCCACGGGAGAGTCTTTCAGTTCGGGACTCAGCAGCGCTCGAATCGCAATTTCCGTTTTGCCTGCGAGCTGGCTTTGAACGGCCAGCTCGGAAAACTGCACACCATAAACGTTTGGGCTCCCGGCAGCTCACAAGGCGGGTCGCCGGAACCTGCGCCTGTGCCGGGATGGCTTGATTATAATATGTGGTTAGGGCCGGCCCCTTACACGCCTTATACTAAAGACCGCTGCTCAAATAAGCTTTGGTGGTTCATCTCCGACTACGCACTTGGATTCATCGCCGGTTGGGGTGTGCATCCGCTGGATATCGCTCTGTGGGGCGGTGGTAAAAAAGTCGCCTGTCCGGTGGAAATCGAAGGCACGGGCGTCTGGCCTACAAAAGGAGTATGCGACACGGCTATGAACTGGAATGTCGTCTGCAAGTATGACAGTGGTGTAACGATGAACTTTACCGGCATTCCTTTTCCGGAAAAGTGGCGCAAGCGATACGGAAGAACGACCTCTCACGGCACGGCCTTCGAGGGCACCGAAGGATGGGTGCATGTTGACCGCTCCGGCATTAACGCTTATCCGAAAAAGCTGCTGACCACGGAATTCGGGCCGAACGATATTCACCTGCACAAGAGCAGTAACCATGTAAGAAACCTGTTAGACTGCGTCAAAAGCCGGACCGATACTCTATGTCCCATTGACGTGGCTGTGCAGGCGGACATAATATGCCATATCAGCGACATTGCCATACGGCTTGAGCAAAAACTCAAGTGGGACCCGAAAACTGAACGTTTCGTCAACAATGACGCCGCCAACCGTCGGCTCTCTCGTCCTATGCGCAGCCCCTGGACGCTGTAAAAGATAAGAAGAATGTAAGAAACAATTAAAGGAGAAAATCAAATGGCAAAGAAATTGAGTTTAGCACTATTGATTTGGTGTGTTCTTTTGTCGAGTTGTCAGTTGGCTCTGGGAAAAGAGGCCGGCGGTAAAGAGGAAGGCTGGATAAGCCTTTTTGACGGCAAGACGCTGAACGGCTGGAAGGCCAGCGAGAACAAAGACACTTTCAGTGTACGTGACGGTATGATAGTTGTGGATGGCCCTCGCAGTCATCTTTTTTATGTTGGGCCGGTCGGAAACGCCAACTTTAAGAATTTCGAGTTCAAGGCCGACGTTATGACTAAGCCCAGGGCAAATTCCGGCATATATTTCCACACCGAGTATCGGGAAAGAGGCTGGCCGGATAAGGGCTACGAGGTCCAGGTCAACAATACTCACAGCGATTGGAGAAAAACCGGAAGTCTCTACGGCATAAAGGATGTACGCGGCTCATCGGCCAAAGACAACCAGTGGTTTACAGAACACATCATCGTACAGGACAAACGAATTATTATCAAAGTCAATGGCCAAACCACAGTCGATTACACCGAGCCGGAAGACGTCGCTCGCAGTGACTCGGGACGCAAAATATCCAGCGGGACATTCGCCCTGCAGGGACACGACCCGAAAAGCGTCATCTATTACAAAAACATAATGGTTAAGCCGCTGCCCTCAAAAATCAGGATAGCAGTAGTTACCGGCGGACACGGCTTTGAGCGTGAGCCGTTCTTTACGCTTTTCAAGGGCTATAATGATATTGAGTACGTTGAGGTCCAGCTAAAAGACCACAGCGAGATATTTGAGGACATCAGCGATTGGGACTACGACGTAATCGTTATGTACAGCATGACCCAGAACATCTCGAAAAAGCGCAGGGACAATTTTAAAAAGCTGCTCAATCGAGGCATCGGCCTGGTCGCACTGCACCACAACATGGGCTCGTTCCAGAATTGGCCTGAGTTCAAGAAGATCATCGGCGCCAAATACTATTTGAAACCGACAGAAGAGCACCGCGGCAGCACGTACAAACACGATATAGATATGAACGTCCGCATAGCCGACACCTCCCATCCGATTACGCGAGGTATGAAGGATTTCCAGATACATGATGAGGGATATAAGTACTGCGGCTTTGAGAGGAACAATCGGGTGCTCTTGACTACAAGCCATCCGGATAGCGACAAGACCATCAGCTGGGTCGGGCGCTACGGCAAGGCTAAGGTTTGCACCATCCAGCTCGGCCACGATGCCGCCGCTTATCGAAACGCAAACTATCGACGCTTGGTAGTGCGGGCCATCAGATGGTGCGCAGGCAAACTGGATTAAATTGAGTTGAGTAGCAGGGACCACGGTTTTACGGACAAGAACAGAGGTAAAAAAATTAAATTCTCAAACTGTTCTGTTTTGAGCTGTTATTCCTTCGCTTCGCTCAAGGACAGGGCTGAGCAAAGCATCTAAAAAGCTGTCATTCTGAACGAAAGAAGCTTGCCCTGAGCGTAGCCGAAGGGTGAAGAATCTGGCATGCGAAGAGGATGAGGTTCTTCGCCCCACTTCGTTGTGCTCAGAATGACAAATTGTGTTATCTTCTTGTCCGAACAGTATTTACAGCAATATCTGGCTCAAAGTCACTCCATTTTGAGAAAAATTTTTATTTTTTTCTTGCAATCTCTACATTTGTAGAGTATTCTCGTCAAAGTTAAAGATAAGGAGTTTTTTATGGCAAAGAAGAATTATGAGCTGACCGAAGGCGAATGGGCGATTATCCAAGCCGTCTGGGAAAATGAGCCGTGCGCAGCCCCGACTGTTCAGGAGGAGCTCGAAACCCGGAAGAACTGGACATACAGCACGGTCAAGACAATGATGGACCGAATGGTAACCAAAGGGCTGCTGAAAACTGAAAGAATCCGCAATCTTATCCTGTATCGTTCGGTCATCACCAGAATACAGGCACAAAAAAGTGAAATTATGCGCACAGTGAAAAGGGCCTTTGACGGGGCCCTTACCCCAATGATGCAGTTCCTGTTAGACAATCACAATCTATCACAAAAACAGCTAAATGAGCTGGAAAGACTAATTAAGAAAAAACGTATCAAAGGCCGTGCCGCAGGAAAAAAATAGTTCCGCTGTAACAAAAGTTCATAAAGTCCGTCTCAATAGATGGAGAGCATATCATGAATGCGATATTAGAGCAGATTAATTCGACCGGAAAGATATTTGTCGAATTTGCCCTGCCGATGCTCGTTCAATCCAGCGTATTGATTTTGATTTTGCTGCTGACTGATTTTGCACTGCGGAAAAAAGTGCGGGCGGTATTTCGGTATGGGATATGGCTGTTAGTGCTCATCAAGCTGGTTCTGCCGACTTCGCTTTCGGCGCCTTTGAGTCTGGGATACTTCCTTGGTGATGGGCTGGCGTATGTGGACATAAGCCGGACGACCACAGAGGCCGAAACGATGGAGCCGGCTCAAGCGATTGTTTCACCAATGATAGAGCCTCCACGTATCGAAGCGGGCAGAGATACATCGGCAGTTGCGCCGATTATACCAGAGACTGAACCGGCAGTAACGGAGCCGATTAATTCGCCGGTGGTATCGGTTACGCCGGTAACGTGGCAGGGGGTTGTGTTTTTGGCTTGGCTGACTGTCGTAGTGGCGATGGGATTATTGTTGTTACAGCGGGCGTTTTTTGTGAGAGGACTTGTTGCGCAGGCCAAAGAGGCAAATGGTTTGATGGCCAATACGCTTGAATCCTGCCGCGGATCTATGGGAGTAAAAAGAAAAATCGGCTTAAAGGTCTCAGCTAACGCAACAAGCCCGGCGGTGTGTGGATTATTTAGGCCTGTGATTTTAGTGCCGCAAAATCTGGAGTCGAGTCTGAACCCAAGCCAATTACGAGCGGTCTTGCTGCACGAGCTTGCACATATCAAGCGTGGCGATTTGTGGGTGAATCTTGCTCAAACTGTTTTACAGATTATCTATTTCTATAATCCGCTGCTCTGGCTCGCCAATTGCATAATTCGCAGGGTCCGTGAGCAGGCGGTCGATGAGATAGTGCTTGTAGCGATGGGCGAGAAGGCCCGGCAGTATCCGCAGACGCTGGTGAACGTGGCGAAGATGGCCTTTAAGCGACCGGCTTTGTCTCTGCGATTAATAGGTGTTGTCGAATCCAAAAGTGCCCTTGCCAGTCGAATAAAGCATATCCTTAACCGCCCGATGCCGAAAAGGGCCAAGCTCGGAATCCTCGGCTTGGCTGTAGTAATCATCACCGCCGCAATCCTGTTACCAATGGCAAAGTCTATACCAGGCCCTCCCAGCCTCGTTATCAAGGGGACAGTGAAAGATGCTCAGACGGGCGAACCGATAGCAGGGGCAAGAATATTCGATGATGGCTATGGTCCAGAGCCAGACTGGGAGCAAATCAAAGCCGATGTGCGGTCCGAATGGGGGGCAATTACAAACACAGCCGGCGAGTATAGCTTTCTAACCTGGCCGGAACATCATTCTATAAAAGTAGAAGCACCGGGATATAAAGCTAAACGCCAAAGCCTTTACAGCGGCCATTTCGTTTTTAATAAAAAAGACGAGGAGATTTTCGACTTTGCCCTCGAACCCGAAAAAGCTTCAGACTCATCAGAATTCAAAACTAAACTCCCCAACGGCGTAACAGTTGAATTAATTGGCATTTGCGAGCATCCCAGCGAAGGCAAACAGTGGTGGCGGCCGGATGGGAGTTTGCTTGAAGATCGGCCTTATGACAAAGGTAATACCCACAGTGGCGGCCGAGGCAGTAAATATGAGTTGGCTTTTCGTATTGTCAATCTACCTGATCCGGCATTCGGTTGGACGATAAAATCCGAAGAGATTACTGTACGCGCACTTTCTAAAGTTAGCAAGGACGGCCGTGATGTTCCTGACATCAGGTCGGTTGTCGTTGGATTTAAGGAAAAGTCGGATAAGAAGGATATTGGACTCGGTATCGCTGCGGGGCCATGGAAGAGCATTGGCCATCACATTACCGGCGGCATTACTACAACCTCTGATGGTATTGTTTTTCAAAGGGCCGTACAGGACGCGGAAGGTAATATTGTTCTCAACATAATACATAACATAAATCAGTCCGAGAAAAGTTACCGCGTCATTGCTCTCGGTAAAAATGGCACTGAGTATAAAGCACACTATTCAGGAGGAGTATCAAGACCTGCTCAGCCGTCGATTACTGAGGCCGTCTTTAACAATCTCAAACTCAATGACGTTAAAGAATTCCTTTTTCAAACACGTCCTTACGAATGGTGTGAATTCAAAAACGTCTCTCTTAAGCCGAATTTCAAAACCGATGTGCAGGTTGACGATGAGGCAGCATGGGGTAAGCCAATTGAGGATGCACAGATTCGTCTGCTGAACGCCGCGCAAATCTGGGGTCGGTCCGACTGGCCGCATCCATCAGTGCAGCTCCGATTGTGGGCGCGAAATGAGGGAGAACGCTACTTGCATCTGCCGGAAAACGGGCTCGACCGGCAAATAGAAGTAGACGGCCTGTGGTACGAATGGGTCGCTCCCAAGCTTCATAACGTTTCCACGGATGCGAGAGAAACCGTGATTTCAAGGGGTGGCCGCCTGCTTGATTTCAATCCCGGTGATTCGCATGCTGAATTAACTGTGAATATCGCCAGTAACTGGCTGCGAATTCCTAGTGGAAAGCATGAGGAATACGCCCGGCGTCGCTGGTTTGGTTGGGCTGGTATCGACGATGAATACGGCAGGGAACTGGTCTTTAAATCAGGCTTGCATCGTGTACGTGTAGCCGTCACCTGTCCACCTTCACGCGCCGGTCACTATAGCTCGGTACGACTTGTGAGCAATCCCCTGAAGATCGCCATCACAGAGATAGGCGGAAATGCCCCCTTCCTTCCAGATGAAAAATCCGATGTGCAGATTGAGGTTGAGTCGGTTAAAGAAAAAGAGCGAGCGGCAGATTCGGCCATTAGTTCTAAATATGCCTGGCAGCGTACCGACCGTTATATT
>CAYTND010000092.1:0-7920 GCA_964438965.1 uncultured Pirellulales bacterium | reverse complement strand
GCTCACTTATCAGATTAATACCCTTCTGCGTTACCTGTCCCTGCCGCAAATCGACGAGCTTCATTTTGGGCATAGGTAAGCCCATCACCCTTTTGGGCAGACGCACTAAGCTAAAATACTTCTTACTTTGACAATTAGACAACGTCTCCAATGACGGCGTGGCACTGCCTAAAATACAATGTGCATTTGCCAACTGCGCCCGTTTTATCGCTACATCTCTGCCGTTGTACCGCGGCGCGGTGTCCTGCTTGTAGCTCGGCTCATGCTCCTCGTCAACAATAATAAGGCCGAGTTTTGACAGCGGCGCAAAGACCGCTGAGCGAGCGCCTATAACAACGTCGGCCTGGCCCGATTTTATCTTTTGCCACTGCACGTTACGCTGGGCAGCGGTTAAGCCCGAATGCATCACAGCGATTTTTTTGAACCTCTCATTAAATCGCTGAACAGTCTGGGCAGTAAGAGCAATCTCAGGGAGCAGCACGATAGCGCCTGCTCCTTTTCGCAAAACCGCTTCAATAGCCCTCATATAAAGCTCGGTTTTGCCGCTGTCGGTAACGCCGTATAAAAGCGTAACGCCGAATTCGCCTGAATCTATCACAGCTTCAAAATGAGCCAATGCTTTTTGCTGGTCATCATTGAGGACTACCTGTTCTGCTTTTATTGACATCCCTTTGGGAATGGCAGGCAAAGACTTCAATATTGTCTTGCGGACTATTTTAACGATTTGTTTTTCTGCTAATCTCTTTATCGGCTCATTGCCGCAGCCAATAGTTTCTAATAAATCCCGCAATTCCACAGCATCGGTTGCACTCGAAGCCCCCCTGCCGTCTAAGAATTTGACAATTCGCTTTTGCTTTTTGCCCCTCAATTCGTTGATTGTTTGTTCGATACCAGCAGCGCCGGCTCTCAGGTAAACATATCTCTGTGTTTTAACGCCGGCCCCTCTTTTCACCGCCGACGGCACCATCGCAGCCAAAACCTGGCCGAGCGGACAAACATAATAGCTGCTAATCCACCGTGCCAATTCCATCAGTTCGGAATCCAACAAGGGCTCTTTATCGATTAACCTAATTACTCTTTTTAGCTTCCGCCTGATACCGCGCGCAATAAAAGAATCTTCGGGCGGGACATCCGATTGGGTACAAAACACAGCTTCAGATTTGTCTTTTCTGCCGAACGGCACTTCGACTCTCTGGCCCACCTTAATCGGCCAGATTTCATCCGGCACAAAGTAGTCGAACTCCCTATCCGCCGCCGAGGCAAACGCCACACGAATAATGTGATGGCAGAGAGTCTCTTCCTCGGCTTCCTCCGTCGCAAATAAACTGTTCGTTTGGTACTTGCTCATAAAAGTGCTATTTGGCTTTAGCTTTTCGAGTGCCTTTTTTGTGTCCCTTGGATTCGGTAAGATAGCCAATCTGTGATTTTGATTTGGGGGTTGGCATTACCATTTCTGATAGCACCTTAAACACGAGTTTGAATTGTTCGTCGTATTGACGTTCCATAGCCTCAATTTTTCGTCTAAGGGCAGAGTTTGTGGTCAAAATCTCACGCAGTTTAACAAATGTCCTCATTATTGCGATATTGACCTCAACAGCCCTTTTGCTGCGCAGGACACTGGATAGCATAGCAACACCCTGTTCGGTGAAGGCGTAAGGCATGTATCGGCGTCCGCCCCGGCCTTCTTTTGAGATGCCAATTTGGCATCTCAAAAAAATCTCATACTCTGCCTTAGTTAGCTGAAACATAAAATCAGTAGGGAAACGTTCTATGTTACGCTTAACTGCTCTGACCAAAGCCCCTGTCTCCACCCCATATAGTTGCGCTAAGTCGCTGTCAAGCATAACCTTATGTTTGCGAACAAGGTAAATGCACTGCTGTATTCGCTCGATAGGGATAATTGATCCTGTGCTTTTAGGCATTCTTGAACGCTCCGGAATTTATGAGAATCTTGAGGTCACAATTTGTGACCACCTATTGAAGTTCCAGTTTGGAACTTCAAGTTACAGCTTATCCATAATCCTTTTTGCCGTCAAACTCAAACTCCGAGCATCCTTAGTACAACCAAAAGGCCCCTTAATTCTCAATAAGGTAAACAATGCCCCCTACTTTTTTGGTGCAAAAAGCTGGAACTCCCAAATGGTGGGGCCTTCGGTGGTCTTGGTAATGTTCAGCCGAACATAGCGAGCAGTTATGGGCTTAAATTGCTTCGAATAATCGGAGCCGATTTTTGTGCCACTAACGAATGTTTTCCATCGGTTGCCGTCTCTGTATTGCAGCTCAAATTTCTGCACGCGGTCGTAGGCTTCACTGATTTTAACGCGGTTGAACGTCATCGGTTTTCCCAGGTCCACTTCGAGCCAGGCCTGCTTTGTGCCGGTGTCGGTGGCCCAGCGTGTAGCCGGGTCGTCGTCCACAGCTTTGGCTGGGCCGTAGGCGGCATTTTTCTGGAATGTGTTCGAAGCTTTAGCTTTCTTTTCCGCCGTCAGTGAACTGGACAGCAAAGCCCGTGGAATGATTTCGCTCGCAGGGCTGTCGAGTTGCAGCACTATGATTGTGTCAAGCTCCTGCTGATAAGCCTTCGGAACAAAGATTTCGATGGCCTGTTCGGTCTGCCTGATAGATGCAGCCCCGCCGGTCATAACAGAGGTTGCAATGATTTTCTTCGGGATAGGCGGCAGCGTAAGGGTATCCTCATCCCAATTCAGAACGTGGATGTAAATGATATTGCCCTTGTGCGTGCTGGCGCCCCAGTTGCCCGGCTTATAAGGTCCGCCGCGAGTAGCGTAAATACTCTGGCCATATTCATCCAGCCAATTCCCCATTTCTTTAAGTCGTGTAACCTGTCTCGGCTCGATTCTGCCATCCGGCATAGGCCCAACGTTGAATAGTAAATTCCCGTCCCCGCCGACAACACGTACAAGAGTATCGATGCACTGTTTTAGCGACTTCATCTGGTCATTAGGTTTCCAGGCCCACTGCCGACATATTGTCATGCAGGTTTCCCAGGGGCGGTCGTTCTGGAATTTTCCGACTCTCTGTTCCGGGGTGTCGTGGTCGCCGGGCAGCCCTGCCCGGTTGTTGATGATAACGTGGGGCTGAAGCTGACGAATCATCCTGAACAGATTTTCCGAGTCCCAGTCTTCCGCCCTGCCGCCAAGACCGTCGAACCAGATGATATCAATCTTGCCGTAATTGCTGCAAATCTCACGAAGCTGGCCATGCAGAAACTTGATATAGCGGGGATGATTTTCCGTTCGGTAGTCCGGATGATACCAGTCGGGCGGCGAGTAATAGTAGCCGAGTTTTAATCCTGCCTTGTGGCAGGCATCAGCCAGCTCTTTCACGACATCACGCTTGAATGGCGAGTTAGTAATCTTATAGTCCGTCAATTGGCTGTCGAACATCGAAAAGCCGTCGTGATGTTTGCTCGTGAACACGAGGTACTTCATACCGGCGTCTTTGGCGATTTGTACCCATTCGTCCGCATTGAACTTGACCGGGTTGAACTGCTTATAGAGATTGTCATAAATCTCAACGGGGATGGAACCTTTACCTGTCCGTCCTCGCCGTTCACCGCCGCGGGACCAGCCGATCTCCGTGCCTTTCAGACTGACCGGCCCCCAGTGGATAAACAGGCCGAATTTCATTTCACGCCACTGTTGTACCTTTTGTTTGTCGGCTTTTAAGAAATCCGCAGACTCTTTTATACTATTGGCATTGACCTGCTCGATAGAACAGGCCGTAAATGAACACACCGCCAATCCCAACCAAACTACAAGCGACCGTTTAATCCATTCATTTCTTAACATAATTCCAGCCCTTTCAATTTATAAAATACGCGTTTACATAAGGACAATAATATAACAAAAAAGAGCAAAAAACGAAACCTAAGAATGAAAAAAGTTTTTAGCAAACGCGAGCTTATAAATCTCAAAAGCAGGTCGTAGGCGGTAGTCCAGGGCATAGTCCGTCGTTGGCTCAACGCAGAGATACTGGAGAGGTGTTTGGGGAAAGGGAACTGATAGACAGCACTATTGCCTTCTCTCACAAATCTTCCATGCAAGGTGTACCTTCAACAAACTCGGCTTCAATACCGAGTCCTGCAAAGTAGTCCTCCATTGCCATACAAGCATATTTTTCAGTTGAATAATGCGTTGCTCCCACCACATTAATCTTGCTTTCCTTCGCAATACGGTGAAACTCCATATTCGGCTCAAAGGAAGGCATTGGTTTGGTCAGTCCAGTCAAAAATGTGTTCACGCCTAATGTAGATAGTTCACGTGCTACAAAATCGATGCACCCTCCACCAGCAGCAATGGCAACTCTTCTTTTTTCAATAATCTCATCACCATATCGCCTTACCTTTATATCGTGCCCAATGACGTTCTTAACGTGGAATGCAAAATCTTTCACCTTCGTAAAACTCGTTTCGCAGATCACCCCAACTTTACAGCCAAGATATTCACAAAACTCGCCATCAACCGGCAGTTGTAACACTTTTGCCAAATTCATGGACGTTGAATAAACTCCGTTCTTGTCAAGGGGAATATGCAGGACATAGAAAGATACACGTTGTTGTTTCAATTTCTTCAGATAGTTGACCGGAATGTTGTAAAAAGGGAAGCCTTCAAGGGTTGGGTCATAGCCCATTGCATGATGTGAGAACAATAAAACGTTTGTCTCGTTCCGACTCAGGATTTTGTCGAGTACAATCGTATCTGGAAAGGTGGATGTATAAATCTTTTCAATTTCATCCGTGTTGTTGAGCATAACTCCGATGTATTTTTCTTTGAAGTCTGGATTGATGAATTCGTTAAATTCAACAAAACTCCAGTCGTCCTTGTATTTATCAATCTCAAAATCTTTGCCTACTCTTTCGTACAGTTCTTTGGCTTTCATCTTTAATTCTTCTGGGATTTCCCACTCATACCTGTTCAGCTATACCGCTGAGCTTTCTAATCACTATAATATCTCAATCGACCATCCAATACAAACTACGATTATTTGGCAATGCTCGTATGACCAGCGTCGAACATTCTTACGCCGCCGGTGTCTAACTGGAGGATCAGGCCTTTTTCGGGGTCTATTCCGATGCAATTGCCGGAAAATTCCCGGCCGTTATAGATGAGCTTCACTCTGTGGCCTAATTGAACGCTCAGGTTACGCCATTGGTCTATCACTCTTTCGCTCGTTTGGGCTGCTATTTCGAGCCAGTGTTCCATTGAGGTAAGCAATCTTTTTGCCAGCCAGATACGGTCGGAAGTTGAGTGACTTTCAAGGTCGATACTTGTTGCGATTGATTGTAATTCGAGGGGAAAAGAATCCTTTTTTTGGTGGCAGTTTATTCCAATGCCAATAATGCAGGTATTGCCGCTGTTATCCGTTTTTGATTCGAGCAGGATGCCGGCTACCTTTTTACCGTTCAGCATAATGTCATTTGGCCATTTGATTTTTGCCTGGCCTTTGGCCGAGCTGCCGATGGCTTCGGCGACTGCTACTGCGCAGGTCAGCGAGAGCAGCTCAGCATTTAATTTATTGAAAGTTAAAACAATCGAACAAAGAATACTGTCTGAACGGCTGCTGTACCATTTGTTGTCGGCTCTGCCTCTGCCTGCGGTTTGTTCTTCAGCGAAAATTACCAGGCCGTCGTTTCCTTTGCTCTTTGCGTATTCAGCGGCGATTGTCTGTGTGCTTGATGTGCGGTTATAGACGAGGATTTTTCTGCCGATGCGTTTGGTTTTCAGATTCGCCTTTATCTTGTCAGGGTCCAGCAGGTCGGTTATTGGCATAACTTTAGTTACCTGTCGAGTCCAATATCAACGGCTCTTGCCGAATGAGTGATTGCGCCTACGGCGATTCTGTCGATGCCGCACTGGGCGATAGCAGAAACATTATTTAATGTTATATTGCCTGAGGCCTCGAGCAACGGCTTTTTGTTTTTGCCGCACATTTTGTTTCGCATATCCACGGCATGTTTTAACTGCCACTGGCCCATATTATCCAGCAGCACAATGTCAATGCCCGGAATCTCTAATACATAGTTGAGCTGGTCATCGACGTGGTCAACCTCTACTGCGACGAATTTGACGCCCTTTAGCTTTCTGGCCTGGCAGATTATTTTCCGCAGTTTAGGCTGGAAATTCCTGCCCAACTGGGCCAGATGGTTATCTTTAATCAGAACACCGTCATACAGTCCGAGGCGGTGATTGTACCCGCCGCCACAGCGCACTGCGTACTTTTCGAGGATTCGCCAGCCGGGCATTGTTTTTCGAGTATCGTAAATTTTTGCTTTCGTGCCGTGGACTGCCCAGACATATTTGCAGGTAGTCGTAGCTATCCCGCTCAGCCGTTGCAGGAAGTTGAGCATAACCCGCTCGGCACTGAGCATAGAGGGCAAAGGCCCTTCGATTGCAGCGAGTTTGCTCCCGACATGGGCAGACTCGCCGTCATTTACACGTACTTTCAATTTGAGTCTTTTGTCATAACATTTGAGAATCTCTCTGGCAATGTCCATTCCGCATACGACTATTTCCTCACGCGAGATGATGTTCGCTTTGGCAACGGCATCATCCTTAAAAAGAAGCCTGCTTGTCAGATCACCCTGCCCGAGGTCCTCTTCAATTGCCATTCGAATAAGAGGTCTGGCTTTTGCAATGTTCAGTTTTTTCATTCTTTTGCCTTTTACTTGGTCGCAGATTTGTGCGTGCCGACTTTCCGTTTCCACAGATTGCACAGATTATCCTGATTTTAGTTTTTACTATACAGTTCGCCGAGATTTATTTTTCCTTCTCTGTTTACTTTCTTTTGTCTTCATTATTCTCTTTTTACTTGACTCGATGAGAACCAACTCCGGCAGCTCTTCCAGCTCCCGAAGCTGGTCCCGCAGGAAAGCGGCCCGCTCAAAGTCCAGGCTCTGGGCCGCTTCAAGCATTTCCTTCTCAATTTGAGAAGCCAATTCGACCTTTTCGTATTCCGAGTCACCAAAGCGCACCGCCTGGCGGGCGGTCTGCCTTGCTTTTATCTGCTCGGTCAAACTTTTACGGATTTCTTTTTTTATCGTTTCAGGTGTAATATTGTGCTCTTCGTTGTACTTTAACTGAATTTTACGGCGTCTGCTCGTTTCGTCAATAGCTTTTTCCATCGAAGCGGTAACCGTATCGGCATACAAAAAGACAGTGGCGTTGATATTTCGTGCGGTTCTGCCGATAGTTTGTATCAGCGAGGTCTGACTTCGCAGGAATCCTTCCTTGTCGGCATCAAGGATTGCGACCGCTGAAACCTCCGGCAAGTCCAGACCTTCTCGCAGCAGGTTTACCCCAACCAAAACATCAAATTCACCGTGACGCAAAGCCCGCAGTATCTCAATTCTTTCGAGGGTATTGATTTCGCTGTGTAGATAACGACATTTGAAACCTCTCTTTGTAATGAAACCGGCCAAGTCTTCGGCCATCCTTTTTGTCAGCGTTGTAACGAGCGTTCGTTCCCCGGCATTGACTCGTTTTTCAATTTCACCTAAAAGATGCGGAATCTGATTGCCGGCCGGATGTACAAAGATTTCGGGGTCTATAAGTCCGGTCGGCCTGATGATTTGTTCGACAACCTCGTTATCACATCTCTCCAGCTCGAATGGGCCGGGTGTAGCGGAAACAAAAACGACTTTGGCCCAGCTTTCCTGAAATTCCTCGAACCGCAGCGGCCTGTTATCCAGCGCACTCGGCAATCTGAAGCCGTGCTCAATCAGGGTCTCTTTTCTGTGTCTGTCACCGGCCCACATTGCCCGCAACTGCGGAATGGTAACGTGGGATTCGTCGATAAATAAAAGAAAATCTTCCGGGAAATAGTCAATCAGCGTATAAGGTCTGGCACCGGGCGACAGGCCGGCCAGGTGTCGGGCGTAATTTTCAATCCCGCTGCAAT
>CAYTND010000091.1:0-7945 GCA_964438965.1 uncultured Pirellulales bacterium | reverse complement strand
GGGTCAGGTGTGTCGAAATATATTCGCATTACGGTGCGAGTGTATTACAGCGGCAAAGAAATTGCGACTATAAATCGACTTGTGAGTGAATGAAAAAGATGAAACTTGGTGTTCTATGACATACGATTTGAAGAATTGTCATTCCGCACCCATTCGGCTTCGCTCAGGGCAGGCTTTGATGCGGAATCCAGACCTTCGATACATCTGGATTCCTGCTTTCGCAGGAATGACATTCATCAGTCGAGCAGTCACAGAATATTAGTGCCTGGGTTCATACGAGATGCGAGATATGAGGTACGAGAAGGGTTTTACGTTAGTTGAGCTGCTGGTTGCTCTGGTTGTTACCGGTATAGTTTTAGCAGCGGTGGCTACGTTGGCTTTTGCTATGGGGGCGGCAAATGATGTGGCGGACGACTCGAGCCAAAAGCAGGCACAGGTGCGTTATGCAACGCTCAGGATTTCGGAGCTGATTCGACACTGCAAACTGATATGCGGAACACCCGGTGGTGATGTAGCTATCTGGCGGGCTGATGATAACGGTAACGGGCAAATCAATATCAATGAATTGGTTTATATCGAGAGAGGAACAAGCGGGGATTATCTGAGACTTTGTGAATTTCCTTCGTCCGATACTTCGCTGGTAAACTTGAGCGACATTGAAACGCTCTCAACGAGTGGTTACAGTGTTACGTATGTACCGTTGGTACCGCAATGCAGCAACGTGCAGTTTAGTTTTGATGCAGCGCCGCCGAACAGCAGATTTATGAGTATTTCATTCGACATTTTGGAAAACGGTATTATTCGTCAATATCAAATAAGCGATACGCTTCGCGGCTGGGCAGGAAATCTGCTCGACGGCAGCGGCAATATTGTGAGTGATGATGATTAAGAATGACAGACATATGCACAGAAACGATGGAAAAATTTGTCACAGCGACCGGCAAGGGGCAGCACTGCTTGTGGTGCTGTTTATCGTTATGGTAATAACGATTTTATCGTTGGGCTTTTTGTCTCGAAGCGATGTGGAATTAGCCTGTGGCCGGAATATGATACTTCGGACACAGATGGATTATTTGGTTGAATCGGGTTTGGAGCACGCCAGAGGTCTTATCCTTAATCCACAGGATGTTAGTTCAGAGTATTGGACGGGAGCCGCAGGTCAGCAGTTGGTCGCAGGTAGTGATGATTATTATGACCTTGTAGTTGTTCGCGATGATTCGATTCCGACAAATCGCTGCAATTATATTATAGACTGTAATTCGTATCGTCTAAAAGGCAGTGAAGAGATTGGTCGCAGCAGTATAAGAGCGGAATTACGGCTTGACCCGTGCATAGCATATTGGGCGGGATCGGATACGGTGATTTCGGGGCAAATTACAATCAACGGTGATGTCTATTGTAACGGCAATTTGACAAACAATGGCAGTATCGGTGGTGATGTGTTTGCAAGTGGCACCATAACCGGAGCAAATATTGCAGGGCAGAAAGAAGAATTTGTTACCCAGGCACCTGTGGTTTGGCCGGGCCTTGTGAGCAGCGACTTTAGTCCAACGTATTATGTTGGCTCGACAGGCTATTCAGCAGAAATTGTTGATGCTAATGTTCATCCGGTGGGCAGCTTCGATCCTTCCGCAGGAAACCCTGCTGGAATTCGTTACTGCAGCGGTGATGTTGAATTAACCAGTGGTGTGAATATTAATGGCATGCTTGTAGTTAATGGTACGTTGAGAATAAGTGGAGTGAATAATGTAATTAGCGCTGTGAAGAATTTTCCGGCTCTTTTAGTTAACGGGGAAATGGTCGTAGGAGATGGTGCTACGTTAGTGATTAATGGGCTTGCCCAGATTGGCCAGAGAATAACAATCGATGCAGGGGCGGTAAATGCAGATATTGATGTGATTGGTGGTTTGTTTATCGCCAATGGTGGTATTGATGGGATAACATCAAGTTTTGTTTCTGTAGATGTAACTTCAGCTCCGGCAATTGCGTCGATTCAGACGTGGCCGGCAGTTAATACAGTAAAAAGGTGGAGGCCGGCGGCGGGGGCATTTTTTAGAAGTATCGAGAGAAAATAAAGGCAAGTTATAGGCTCTTATAAAGAAGCTCAAAGGAGGAGTTGCTTATCGGCCTTTATATGCTATGAAAAGAAAAATCCAAAATATGTTAATAATACCGATTGCATATTGCAGCCCTATAAAAGGTCGGAATATTTCGATAATTCCTATCGTATTGTTTTGACGATTGTGCCAATTCTGTTGGCCTTAACTGTAGAAGGTATGAGAGATGACATTTATATCGATTTATTTGTGCGTGAAAGCCCCAAAGTGGAGGGATAAACCTGTCGGTTCTGCCGGCCCGGAGAGGTCGGATAATGTAACAGACGCAACGGCTCGTTTGGGCCGGTTGATTGGTCGGTAAAGATGGGGCTTTAATAGGACGAAAAAAGAGCAGAGGGAAGTGATGATAATGTACCGGAATAGAAAGAAGAGGACTGTTAGAATGTTAGACTTAACATGTCCACAAGCAAGGCTGCGTTATTCGTATTTCAGGAAGAACACCGGATACGATTCACGAGGCATAACACGAGGCATAAGCGGCGGTTTCACTTTGGTAGAGCTTCTAATTGTGATTGCGATAATCATGATAGCAGCGTTGACGGCGATACCGATGATGAGCTCGGCGGCCAGTGTGCAGATTCGGTCTGCGGCAAATATGCTCACGGCGGACCTGGAATACGCAAAGAGTATGGCAATCAGCAGGGCACAATATTTTTCAGTGGTGTTTGATAAGAATACAGAGAGTTACTGGATAGAGGACCAGAACGGTACTGTAATACCGCATCCTGTGAAGAAGGGATTTGACTACGTTATAGATTTTCAAAATGACAGCAGACTGAATAAGGTCGATATTGTTGATGTTGATTTTGATGCGACCAGCGAGGTTAAATTTGATTATCTCGGGAGTCCCTATAACGGCAGTAGTACTCCTTTGAACAGTGGCGTTATCAGCCTGCAGGCAGGCGCGACGACCACAACAGTTACAGTAGAGCCTGTTACAGGGTTTGTCTCGATTCAGTGAATATGAACGCAGGAGTAAGCCGGATTGCCCCTGCTGCTTTTGCGGAGGCAAGTTTACTCTTGTGCGAGTATAAGTCGTAGTACCACAACGTTGCGAGGGAATGCCACAAAGCAAACTGAGGAGGGAAATGTATAAATGATAAGCTGGGGTCTGAAAACTCGATGTCTGCGACCGATAGGGTTGGACATAGGTCATAACTCTATCAAGATGATTCAACTGCTGGCCAATGGAGAGCAGGTAAGTGTTATTGCAGCTCAGAAAGCTCGCATTGACCACAGTATAAACGGTGATGGACAAGAAAGAAGCAGGTTTGTTATTTCGGCGATAAGACAAATGCTTGCGGAGGGTAACTTTCATGGAAGAAATGTTGTCTCATCTCTGCCGAATGATGGATTAGAAATCACGTCTCTGCGATTGGCTGAGGCCCAGAGCGATGGAATCGAGCAGGCTTTGAGGAAAGAAGTTGTCCAGCGTTTTGGATTAGACCCGGACGAAGACGCAATGAAGTATGTGGTTGCCGGCAATGTTCACCAGGGTGACGAGATTAAGAATGAGTTGATTTTGTTTGCGGCAGCTAATGAAACGATAAAGAGCCATATTGAGATGCTTGAGCAAGCCGGGCTTAGGCCGGTGGCAATAGATACGATTCCGTGCGCATTGTTCAGGAGCTTTGAGAGGTCACTAAGACGTCAGGAAGATAGAGAGCATACGGTTGTTTTTGTGGATGTGGGAAACCAGTTTACCACCGTGGTGTTTGGTCGTGGAGGAGAAATCAGCTTCGTCAAGCAGATACCCCTCGGCGGAGAAAAATTCAATGAGGAAATTGCAGCTAAATTAGGTATCGACATCAGCGAGGCTGAGATGCTGCGAAAAGCACTGCAAATGGAAAAGGGCCTTTCGACGCCGAAGCCTGACTTGGAGGAGCAGGCCACTGCCGAAAACGAGCAAAAATTAGATGCATCTACTCGACAGGCAATAGTTGACGTGGTGAGTGCGGTTGCTGAAGAGCTGACAAGAGAGATATCCCTATGCCTTAGATATTATACGGTAACATTCAGAGGCAAACGCGTTGGGCGAGCGTTTTTTACCGGAGGAGGGGCATACGAATATATTTTGCTTGATGTTTTGAAGCGTCAATTGGCTGTTGAGGTTGAGGTGGCTCAGCCATTGAAAGGATTCGATATGTCAAGCGAGAATTTGAATTTTGATAGTGACAGGCGAGGTTTGCTCTGTGAATGGACAGTAGCTGTGGGACTTAGTCTTAAGGGCTCCAAAGGAGCAGAGAGTGTGAATCGTGAAGGGCCAAGCGAGATACGAGCATGAAAGAAATTGATTTTCTTCCAGAATGGTATAAGAGCGGCCAACGGCGTCAGGTCAGCTATCGCACGCAATACATCGCATTGGGTGGTGTATTTGTGGTGATGGTGGTGTGGAACTTTATCGCCACTCATTCAATTTCAAAAGTTAGGGCGCAGTTCGCTCAGATGGCAACAAGACAGACCCAGGCGGAAGGTCTGTCAGTCAAATTAGCCGAGCTTAAAAGTGAATTGAGAGGGTTAAAGGAAAAAGCAAAATTCATAGAAGAAATTGATTCCAAAATTGATGTTGCGGACGTTTTGGCGGAGATTAGTTTTCTGATTGATGAAAAGATAGTGCTTAGTAAAGTGTCGCTTATTGCCGAGAAGATTGAGGACAAGCGGCAGGCAGGACTATCACCGCGGGCCGGTACTGTTGTAAGAGCAGTGCGGACGAAGCTTAGCGAAAAGCGGAACCTGCCGCTCGGGGATGTGCGATTTAGAGTGGTAATAGTCGGCGTGGCGGCGAATGCGAGCAATGTGGCGTCTTTGATATGTAAGTTAGAAGACTCACCATATTTTTGTCAGGTAGTGCCGTCTTTTTCGAGAACCGCCGTTATAAATACGGCAAGCAACTCTTCGCTTCGCTCAAGGACAAAGAGTACGAACACGAAAGGGAGTGTTCAAAAAAACAGAGGAAATATCCAGGTAAGCGAATTTGAGATAAGTTGTTATCTGGCAAATTATCGCGAGCAGTAGAAGGTAAAAATCAGTGATGTTGTTCAGAGAAAGACAACAATTAACTATATGCGTTGTAGCCGGAGTGATAGTAGGTGGGTTTGTGCTATTTCGGTATCTACCTCTACACAGGAGAATGAAGGCCCTCAGGCAGACAAAAACTGCACAGACACTGACTATTGTCAAGGGTAATACAGATAATAAACAACTGTCCCTGCTCAAAGAGCAATTGCTGAGGTTCCAGCGTGAACTTGAAAACTATGAGGCAAATATACCAGAGCGAAGTGACATTGGTGTATTTTTGCAAAGAATAGCTGGTTTGATGAGTGAATATAACCTGAGGGGTCAGGTGATTGAGCCCCGCAAGGAAATAAAGGCCGAGAAGTTAAACTGCATACCGGTGAATATGAAGTGCAAAGGTAAATTAGACCAGATATTCGAATTCTATCGACAACTGCAGGGATTGGACAGGTTAGTTCGCATTGAGCAGGTGAAACTCTCTAACGACAGTGATTATGACGGCCAGGTGAGTATGGAGGCAAGGGCGGTCATTTATTACAGAGCAAAAGTCGGGCAGGGATAAAAAGAGCAAAAGAAGATTATGAGACAAAACACGAGAAATAACAGTCGCGGCGGTAACAGGCTTTTTAACCATTTGGTCGCGGAAAAGAAAAAGACAGTGTTGGCGTTGTGCCTGATTACGCTGATGGCCTTTATGTGGGTCAGGATGCTTACCAGGACAGAACCGCAGGCTGCTGAAGCAGGGTCGATGACGGAGCAGATGGATGTGGAAACTCAGTCGGAATCGGAATTAAAAATATCCTTTATACAATTGCCGCAAGTTGAAGGGCGCAATGATGTAATAGCCAGAGACTTTTTTGCTTCGGACGGCTGGCAGTATTTTGTTGATGGCAAAGGACGAAAATCAGCTGGTGTTGAAGAAGTAAATATCGTTTCAACAGATAGTGACCAAGAAGTAATCAGAAAGGTGGCGGAGAAGCTGAAGCTCGAAGCAATAGTGTCGAGCGAGAATCCCCTCGCTTTTATCAATGATAAGGTATTGAGAGTGGGGGATAAATTGCTCATCGGTGACGGAATTGACAGGTATGAATGTGAAGTAGTTGAAATCAAAGAAAACACAGTGGTAATGAGATGTAGAGAAGCACGAATAACCTTGAAATTGACACAGGTAAAGTGAAACAGCGGATTAGTCGATAGCGATGTGCTAAACGCTATTCGCAAGAAAAGAACAGGAGATGAATCATGTATCGCGAAAAGAGTTCAAATGACAAAACCAAAATCAGAAACAAGTTGTTTGTATGGTGCATTGTATTGGCTCTGATGGCGGCGATTGCAGTCGCTGACGTTGGCCAGGGGCCTGCTGAAGCTGACCTCTGGGCAAATGCGGGTACAGCAGAAATCCGGACAAGTAGCAGCCGGGCAAGCGTTCTCCCAAGTGGGATGATTCCGGTATTTAACTGCGAGGAGGATTTTGGCGTGCGCAAGGCCCTGGCATTGTTAGGCAGTATATGTCAGAAAAACATTGTGCCTACGCCAAATGTAGATGGCGTATTAGCGTTCAGGCGGCTTACGAATGTAACCTTCGATGAAGCTATGGACGCGATCCTGGGCGACAACTTTAAGTACGAGCAAAGGGGTAGTCTCATCAGGGTATATACCAAGGAAGAATACAAAAAGATTAGGGAAGACCCGGACCGCAAGATATACAGGGTCTTTACGCTCTACTACATCACCGCTGCCGAGGCGCAAAACCTTATAACGCCGGTGCTGAGCAGTGATACCCAGATCCAGGTTAGTAGTCCCGCAGAGACAGGGATATCTGGTGGAACCGGCGGCAGTTCCAGCAGGAGCAGTTCTGCCGGCGGAGGGTCAGGCACATCAGAAGGCGGCGGCGATAGTATGGCACTGAACGACACTATTGTGGTTTATGACTATCCGGAAAAGATTGAAAAGGCCGCAGAGGTTATAAAATCCATTGACATAAGGCCCAAGCAGGTCCTGGTTGAAGCGACTATTTTAAGCGTGCTTTTGACCGAGGGTATGGAGCTTGGCGTTGACCTGAATTTGTTAGCTGGTGTCAGCCTGGATGGTACCAGTTCAACTACGCAGATCGGGACGACTGCCTCATTACTCACTACCACAACTACGCCTATCTCGCAAATAGCGGCAGGAGTTGCCGGCTCAGCATTAGAGATTTCCGGCTTTGCTGCTGTCGGAGGAAGCAGCGGGTTGAGAATTGGGGTCAGAAGCGGCGATATAGCGGCGTTTATCACCGCGCTTGAAACCGTAACCGACACTACGGTACTCGCTAATCCCAAGATTCTCGCGATAAACAAACAGGAAGGCTCGGTGCTAATCGGAAGAAACCTTGGCTATCGAAGCAGTACCACAATCAGTACAGGTGGGATTGCCACGGAAGGTGAAGTGAGGTTCCTGCAAACCGGAACACAATTAGTGTTCAGGCCCTTTATCGGGAATGATGGTTACATCCGAATGGACATTTATCCCAAGGATAGTTCAGCCGAAATCGACAACGATGGGGTCCCACAGGAGACTACCACTGAGTTGAGCACCAACATCATTGTAAAGGACGGCGAAACAATCGTTATTGGCGGACTGTTTAGGGATGTTGTGGTTACAAGCCGAAGCCAGATACCTTTGTTAGGCGATTTACCGCTTATAGGAGCGCTCTTCAGAAGTACTTCTGATTCGACTCGACGTGAGGAAGTGATGATTTTGCTCACTACTCATATTATTGAGGAGCCGAGCGAGCTTGAAGGAGAGGCAAGAGCAGACGATGTTCGCCGCAAGAG
>CAYTND010000090.1:0-7956 GCA_964438965.1 uncultured Pirellulales bacterium | reverse complement strand
TATGGAGCTCGGCAATCGGGGGAGCAAACTTGCTCCTGTTGGCTTCAGTGCCACCTCTGGAGTTATGAAGTGATACGTACAGCTAAAAAAAAACTTGTGTTAAGCCTGATAGCCTGCCTGGCAGCACTGTTAAACGCCACTGGCACCACGGCCAAAGCACAAGAGCCACAGAATGCTGAAACCCTCCAGCCGAAGGGATTAGAGCATGCCGGAATTTACGCCTTAAGACAAATAAACCCTAATCTGACAGGCGACGGTGTAAAATTCGCTGTTATCTGTCGAAGCATTACCTATATCGACGGTGAACCACAAAACGATTACCGCCCCGATATCGAACATAACTGCTTCAAAGCCAGTAGTCTCAGCTTTCACGACTTAGGCCAACCCCCCGCCGCCATTTCACCTCATTCGACAGCCATCTGCTCCATACTGCTCGGCGAGGACCCCGATGCATTTTATCCACAAATAGGAAAATTTCACTTCCAGGGCGCAGCACCGCAGGCCCAAGCTGATATCTACGAATTCTGGTATTTCTTAACCAATAATGTATTTGAGCATGTACCTCCGGATGCAGATATTGTAACCATCGGCAACGGTATCCAATTCGAAGATTGGTGGACAAGGGGCATCGAATCATTGGCCGAGCACTATGGCCTCATTGTTGTCGCCGCCATAGGTAACGGCACCGATGCTCATGACCCTGTTCTTTATCCGGGTGCCGGAGCAAACGTCATCGGTGTTGGTGTAGTTGACTCGGTTAACACCGAGGACATTGCAGCCAACCTGGCACATTTTGCCTTGGCCTATCCGGAACATTCGAGTTTCGGCCCGACCGGCAATGAGCAATGCAAACCCGACATCGTCGCCCCTGGTAATTGCTTAGCTGCAGACGATAACAAACCCAACGGCTATGAACCAACCGGTAACTGGTCGAGTTTCTCGACACCGATAGTTGCAGGAACAATCGGCCTGCTCGTTCAAAAGGCCAAACAGGACCCAAATCTAAGTCCGGCTATCTCACCGGAAGGCGGAAATTGCGTAATCAAAGCAATTTTACTAAATTCGGCAGTCAAACTGCCCTACTGGCACAAGGGATATCTCCAAACCGACGATGACCATACCGCTCCTCTTGACCACATTCAGGGGGCAGGTATGTTAAATGCGGTCGGGGCCTACAACCATTTAATCGCAGGGCCAAATGAGCCTGGTGATGTTTCAACAACCGGCTGGGACCTTAACCAGCTCTATACCGGTCAGGCTCTGGATAATATCTACAAAATCACTCTAACCGAACCCAACGACAAATACATTACCGCCACAGTCGTCTGGAACAGACACTACAACAACATCTATCCTTTCGAATCCGAACCCCAGAAAGACAGCAACCTCCGCCTCGAACTCTGGGCTGTTGACCCAAATAACTCCAGCAATGACTATCTGCTCGATTACAGCGACAGTAATGTTGACAATGTTGAGCACATTTACGTCCCCGCAGACCCCAACTATACTAACTACGAAATTGTTCTGTCCTTGAACGATACTGACGACCCGAGAGAAATAGCCCTAATCCAGCGATACGGCCTGGCCTGGAACATCAGCGATAAACAAGACAGCGACAGTATTTTTTGGTATGACCTCAATGCCGATGGTGTTGTTAACGAATCAGACTTTACTATTCTGCTCAACAACATCTTAAACAGCACAAAATCACCGGAAGGTTATTTACTCGGTGACATCAATGCCGACGGTGCAATCGACATCAACGATTTCAAAATCCTATGGGAGCACAATAATCGTCAGGCCGATTGGTACACAAAACAAGAAGATAGCTCCTATTGAGCCTTGCAGAGCACAAAATCGGTAGAATCCGCGGTTAAAAATCTTCTTTCAATTCTTCGTTATTTCTGATAAAAGTGCAACACGCAATACGACATACGATATACGATATACGAAACTATGAAATTGACTGTAAGAAAATCACGGTTACAAGGAACGGTGGTAATTCCAGGTTCTAAGTCGCACACCATTCGTGCGGTCGCAATCGCCTCTTTAGCTGCCGGCCAGAGTCTCATCCGCAACCCATTGAACTCAAGCGACACGCAGGCAGCAGTGGCTTGCTACCGAGCGTTAGGCGCTGCGATTGACACATCCGACACTAAGATCTGGAAGGTAACCGGCACAGGCGGCGAAATTACCACCGGCGCCGAAGTCATTGACGTTGGCAATTCCGGCACAACGCTGCGTATCGCAATAGGCTCGGCTGCTCTGGCCCAGGCCGGCCAGACCACAACTTTCACCGGCGATGAGCAAATTCAGACCCGCCCTATCGGGCCGCTAATGGATGCTCTAAGTGAACTCGGAGCCAAGTGCACCAGCCTTAATAACAATGGCAAGGTCCCTGTCGAGGTAACGGGAAAACTAACGGGCGGAAGAACCGCCGTCGCCGCAACCACCAGTCAATATCTGTCCAGCCTGCTTTTATGCGCACCGCTGGCGTCCAAAGATATCGAAATTGACGTTACTCTGCTCAACGAGCCGGGTTACGTACAAATGACGCTTGACTGGCTCGACAAACAGCATATAGAATACGAAATCACAGATTTACACGGATTCGCCACAGATTTCACAGATTTAATCTGTGGAAATCGTCGTAAGGAATCTGAGTTAATCTGTGTATTCAAAATCAAAGGCAATCAAAGTTACAAGGCTTTCGATGCCACAATCCCTGCCGACTTTTCCAGTGCCACGTTTTTCCTTTGCGCCGCTGCTATGTCCGCAGAGGAAGTAACCTTGCTTGGGCTGGATTTTGCAGATAGTCAGCCGGACAAAGCAGTAGTCGATTACCTAAAGGCGATGGGGGCCGATATTAGTATTGGCCCAAACTTGTCCGCCGCGGCGGGCGAGTCTGACGACAGTCAAGATTCGGTAACGGTTAAAGCCGCAACGCTCAAAGGCGCCGAGCTTGATATGAACAAAACCCCCGATGCACTGCCCGCTATGGCCGTTACCGCCGCTTTTGCCGAAGGCTCAACCAAACTGCTGAACGTTCCCCAGGCACGCAGCAAAGAGACCGACCGAATCAAATGTATGGCCGATGAGCTGAAAAAAATGGACGTAGATATTGAAGAACTGCCAGACGGCCTTATAATAGGCGGCAGCAGGCCCAAACCGGCTGAACTGCACGGCTGGGCCGACCACCGAATCGTGATGGCTTTGTCATTAGCCGGCTTAAACCTTGATGGCCAATGCACTATTGATACCGCTGAGGCAATCGCCGTTACGTTTCCCAATTACGTAGAATTGATGAAGGGCATCGGTGCAAATATGGAACTGGCGGATTAATGAATATTACTTAGTTATGTCATTCCTGCGAAAGCAGGAATCCATACTCTAACGACTATTCACTAATGCCTATTCACGAAATACTAACGACTAATTTTAGGAGATTAAGTAAAAATGATTGGCTGTCACATTGGACGAATGTTTCAAGTAACGGTAGCCGGCGGTTCTTATCAGGAAGGCCTGACGTCTGTTATACATGGTGTTCCGCCAGGTATGTTAATGACCGAACAGGAAATTTACGGCGACTTGCTTCTTAGAAAGCCCGGCGCCGACGAATTGAGCAGTCCGCGAAAAGAGCCGGACCTTCCGATTATCTATTCCGGCCTGAATGTAGCAGACACCATCGAAAACGCAGGGAACAAGAACCACACCAACGGCACACCGCTGGCGATTCTGATTCCCAACCTGGACCGCCATTTCATTCACATCAAGCAATACCAGGACACGAATCGCACACCTCGCCCGGGTCATGCATCCTACGCTTCTTTCATAAAGTACGGCCCGGATGATGATGCCATCGGCGCCGGCATCTTCAGCGGACGCTATACCTCGACCATCGTAGCTGCCGGATACGTCGCCAAAAAAGTCCTGAAGAAATGTGGCATCGAAGTGTTTTCTTATGTGAAAGAAATCGCCGGCGTCCGATGTCCCGACGTCGCCGCCGAGACGGCCTTTAAGTACACCAATGATTACAAAAAGATGCGACACGACCTCGACCCGTTTTATCAGGAGGTTTACGTCAAAGGCCGTATAAATATGGATATGAGATTTCTGGAAAAGACCGGAATATTAGCCGAGATTGAACAGGAAATTGACGCCATCCGTGATAAAGCTCCGAAGCTCTCTGCCGCTGCGATTCGGGACAAATACGACGTGCATCCGGTACTGAACTGTCCCGACACTGATGCCGCACAGGCTATGGTCGATACCTGTAACCGCATCGCCGCCACAGGTGATTCGGTCGGCGGTGTAGTTGAAGTGGTTGTAACCGGTGTTCCAACCGGCCTCGGTGAGCCGGTCTTCTACAAGCTCGATGGTGAATTGGGCAAGATGCTCGGTATCGGTGCAGTCAAAGGAGTCGAGGTCGGCGCCGGCTTTGCAGTCAAAGACATGACCGGCTTCGAAAATAACGACCAGATGCACGCTGAAGACGGCAAAGTTATTTTCGAGTCGAACAATGCCGGCGGTATTACAGGCGGCCTTTCCACAGGCCAATCAATCGTTGTCAGACTTACGGTCAAGCCTACACCCACCATTGACAAACCGCAGAAGACGATTGACAAATATACACTGGAGAACAAGGAACTGGCTGCCATCACCAGGCGTGACCCAACGATTGTGGCTCGAATATGGCCGGTTGCTGAGAATTACACTGCAATGGTGATACTTGACCACCTGTTCGCACACTACGGCTACCAAACATTAAAGGCCAAGTGAAACGGCCCTTAATGTCGAAGATGTTGTGTGTCGGCAGTCAGGTTTTAGCTCAACAAAATATCCAGGGCCAAATTCCTGGCCATAATACCAATGACAAAGAGGCTCCTTGCCGGCGTTTGTTTTGTCGTCAGTCGGCTACGTCCTCAGGCGACCAGGCGGTCTCGTTGTTAAACTGATCGCGTGCCTTGACACGGAAAATGTGGCCTTGTCCGCTTCTGCCTAATAAGACCGTATATGTCGGATTAGGTATCCAGCCGCTGCTGAATCCCCTATTGGTAGTGCATTCGAAGAAATACTCCACAGGGCCGCCACCAGCATCTACGGCTACTACTGCTGTCATTACGGCCCCGTAACCGAAAAATGCGTTGGGGTCAACCACTATCTCTCGAGGTGTCCCATCGAAGCCGTTCGGGTCCACAGTCAGGTCCCATTCCATCGGATCGGGGACAGGAGCAATCATATCCAGAGGTACAGGGGTGGCGACAGTAACCGTCTCTGACCAGCCGGTTTCATTCTGAGCAGGCGATTTGTCTCTGGCTTTGACCCTGTAAGAATATTCGGTGTTGGGGTCAAGGCCGACGTCTGTATAATTCGGGTCATCCTGCCAGTCGCTGTCATGCCCATCTACGGATGTGTTCTCGAAGAAATACTCTACGCCACTGTCATCGTAGGGGACCGTAGTTGTCATCGAAATTGAAGTCGGCGAAGTCGCACCGATGGTTTCTATATAAGGAGCAGGTGCCGGCGGCGTACTGTCTATGCCTGTATAGCGGACCGGCGACCATTTGGTTTCGTTGCCTACTCCATCCCGCGTCTTTACCCTATAGCCGTATTCAGTACCGGAGGTAAGACCTCTGTCTGTATATGTCGGGCTCTTCTGCCAGCCGCTGTCATGGCCACTGTCACTGATGTTTTCGAAGTAGTAATCCACATCCCAGCCCCAGGCATCAAAGGCAGTCTCAGCAGTCATGCCAATTGATGTCCCCGACGTCAGATTAGGTTCTGTTTCCCAGCGACTTGGGTCAGGAACCGGAGCACTCGTATCCTCGACAAGCCAGCAGTCGGCTAAGAAAGCTATATCTCTCATATCAACATATGTATCTGATGTTAGGTCTGCACCCTGGCACCAGGCATTGCCTTCTGAACAACCATCCTCAAGCCATCTCTCAGCAAGTATCGCAAAATCGCGGAAGTTAATAATGCCATCCATGACAAGGTCGCACAATCTGCATGGTTCCGCTCTCGGATGATGGTAGCCCATATCGACGATGCCTGTATCGGGTATATCATCGGTTCGGGTTGTGTATCCTATCAAACCAACATAGCTTGCGTAATCACTGCCGGCATCGACACAGGGACTGTTGCGCGACTGGCCGGCGCCAGTCTGACCGAGATAGTAACCACCAAGCAGTCCCATGGTGAACAGCGGGTCGTCGTCGATGTTTCCAGCGCCCCAGTTAAGCGTACAACCATCGTCAACCCAAGCAGCAGACCGTCCATCCTTGACGTCACTGTGAGAAATGGTAAGCGTTGCGCATCTTCGGTCAAACTCGAAACCGCCTCCCACTGCAATTGCAGTCCCTTTCAAGGCAAAATTGTTCCAGAAGATGCTGTCGATAATTGTGCAGTCGCTCTCGTAAGAGCAGAACAGGCCGCCGCCAAAGCCGGTATTGTTGGGTTCTCCGATGTTACCTATCGAAGCGTTGCCGACAAATGTACAGTTGGAGATAACCGAAGTAGTGTACCAGTTGGCCGAGATACCACCACCATCTCTGCCAGCTGCATTGTTTATAATCAGACTGTTAATAAATGAGGAATTGTTTACGTCGCGCAGATACACACCGCCCCCGGAAAAATCAGCTATATTGCCGCTGACGTTGCAATCCTGGATGTTTATCCCTCCCAACCAGCAATACAAGCCGGCACCGCTGGCGGGAATATTATCGTCATCGGGGTCGTTGACATCGGTTGTCGCCCTGTTATTGGTAATCTCACTGCTCGTTATATTGATTAAGCCATCAACACCAAGGAACCCACCACCACGAAGTGCTGTATTGGACATAACGTTACAGTCGGTGATTGTTACATCTGTATTATCGGTATATATTGCACCGCCGGAATCAGCTTCATTGTCAACAAAGTTGCAATCGACAAACACAACCGCGGCGCTGTTCTCGGCACATACACCGCCTCCATATCCAGCATAGGGGTCAAGGCGATGATTAGGGTCAGCTACTCCTGCCGGAAGTGCCGAAGCAATATTATCTTCAAACGTGCAATCTGTGAAAGTTACCACAGAATCAGCCGCACAATAGACACCGGCCCCGTAAGTTGGTATCTCATAGGCAAGCACAGGCTCCAGATTCCTGCCTGTCCCGGCAACTTCACCACCAATTCCACTCATCCCACCTTCGGTACGATTCCCTCTGATTTCACAGTTTATAAAAGTAACATTACTTCCGATGTCACAAAATACACCTCCTCCATATCCGGAGTACCATCGATAGTCACCGAAGTAGGAGACCAGGTTGACATCATAAATAGTCGCGTAGATAAATGCTAAGTCCCATTCCCAGTATTCCCACAGGTCGCCAGGTACATAATCGATGAAAGAACTATCGGGGTCATAGGCAATCGCCTGAGACCTGCTCCAGTTTCCTCCGTAGTTAGCAAAGCCTTCATTCGCACCACCACCGTTACCTCCATTACCACCGTTGCCGCCGGCGGCCACGTTGTTCTCGATTGTGCAGTTTATAAATTTGGGACTGCTGTCCGGGGCGCAGTATATAGCGCCACCGTGCGCCCAGCCGCCCCAGCCGCCTCGACCTGCATTACCCGCATTATCGCCGCTTGAAGCCGCATTCTCGCCGTCTCCACCATCGCCTCCCTCCACTATATTGTCTCTTATTATACAGTTTTTGATAATGGGGCTGGCGCCACTTTCGATGTATATTGCAGCACCTTCGTCGCTCCTACCGTCAAAGCCGTTAGGATGATTTACATCCCTGTCACCGTCATCACTGTCCGGCCAAATTCTACCGCAGTTCTGTATTGTAATGCCATTTTTGGCTTCCTGCAGGATCTGGGAATACGGTTTCATATCACTGGCATCGACCTCAAAAGAAGAGAGGACCTCAAGTGTCTTTTCAGCTATCAGGTCCACAAACTCGCTCACTT
>CAYTND010000089.1:0-7962 GCA_964438965.1 uncultured Pirellulales bacterium | reverse complement strand
GAATTTTCCGACGCCGAGGCCTCGTGTGGTGAGCCTGGCGATTCGTGTCCTTGCCAGCGTTTTTACGGACAGGCCGACTTTTGCCAACATCCGGCGGACCTGGCGGTTAAGGCCCTGCCGAATGGTAATTTCAATCGAAGATTCTTTATGTCCGCGTTTTAATATTTTTACCGATGCCCTGCCGGTTTTGCCTTCGGCTAACCAGATTCCTTTTTTTAACTTTTCTATTTGTTTTCCGGCAATCTCGCCTTTGACCCTGATAACGTAGGTTTTAGCTAATCCGTATCTCGGATGTGTCAACTTGTTTGTCAATTCGCTGTCGTTGGTCAGAATAATCAAGCCTGTGGTATCGGCGTCGAGCCGGCCAACACAAAAGATGCGTTCGTTGGTATAGACAAGGTCTATGGCCTTTTTTCTGTCCTGAGGGTCACGGTTAGTACAAATCACTCCTTTGGGCTTATTCAAGAGAAAATATACCTTTCGTGCAGCACGAATCTTTTTGCCGTTTACGATTATGACGTCTTTTTCAGGGTCAACAAAGGCCGGCAGCTTATCCACCACCTTGCGATTGACACGAACAGCACCATCGAGTATCAACTCTTCACATTTTCTGCGCGAATCGACACCGGCCGCTGCCAAAACCTTCTGTAATCTTTGTTCAGTCATTTAATATTTAGCCATAGTAGTCTGTCACGATTGAATTTGTTTGTAATGTTGGGTTACATTATTTCACTGACGTTTGTGGATTCCTGCTTTCGCAGGAATGACAAGTCACACATTCAAGCTTGGCGCAATACTATGTTTCACCCAGGGTTCGTCATTGCCAAATGCCGCCAAAGCTAACACCAAGCTTATCGGCGTAAATAATCATGATACACGATATAACCCAGAGTACAAAGCCAATCTGAAACGGCAAATCATTTAGAATAAGCTGCACCGTACCTGAGAATTTGCCATTTTGTATTAGCGCACTGAAACGGAATATGCAGTACAAAACCAGCGGCGTTGTGTAAACAAGGTTCCCACTGTCAAACCTACCGACCGTCCTGGCATCCATCGCATAAAGCAGAAAACATACAATTGCCAGACCACTGGTTACATTTAACATATGAGCCAGAAGCTCCGGTGTATAGCTGGTGAGCGTATTGCGAAACGCCTCACTGTCTTCCTGCAGCCGGGCTATTTCACTGCGACGTTTGCCAAAGGCCAGAAACAGACACAAAGCAAAGGTGCAGATAATCAGCCAGGGCGAGATAAATACTTCCACCACAACAGCTCCGGCAATAGCCCGCAGGCAAAAACCAATCGATATCACTACGCAATCCAGAATCATTATTCTTCTTAGCAAAAGGGAATAGAGAATCATCAGCGTAATATACGTCAGGATGATAATTGCAAAGGCCCGGGCAAGCATGAAACTACCAATAATCGCAACCGCAGCACACAAGGCAGAGATTACAACGGCTGAACCAATTGTTACCCTGCCGGCCGCGATTGGTCTGTTACATTTTTCGGGATGGAGGCGGTCCCTCTTACGGTCAATTATGTCGTTGATGATATAGACGGCGGAAGCTGCTAAACAAAAGCAAAAAAAGCCGCCAATTGCCCTGCCGAGAGCCAAAGGGTCATCAAGTTTTTGTCCGAATACGAGGGCTGCAAAAACGAACATATTTTTGGTCCAGTGCAAAGGACGCATTATTTGCAAAAATTTCATAGCTCGCCTTTCCATATTTATTCGCTGATGTTTAGTATGCCATTGCCCGTATCAAGTACAGGGCAGTCTCTGCGCAGGGAAGAATCCGCACACTAAACACTATTCACTTAAAATTATCGACATTCGAGCCGATAATGCGTAAAATTATATTGTAATAAGCGCAAAGCGGACAGCGTATATTTCCGCAATACGAGACACAAAATATGATAACGACTGTTGTTTTTGATTTAGACGACACACTTTACGATGAGATAGAGTATTGCAAAAGCGGCTTTGCATTCGTAGCTGAGTTTCTGGCCAAACTGCCCGAAGCACCCTCTGCCGAGCGTATTTCCGCCGTTCTCCGGGAGCAGTTCACCGCCGGCAATCGCACAAAGACATTCAATACAGCCCTCGAAAAGCTCAGTATGGACTATGATGATAAACTCATCGGTGAGTTGATAGAGGTCTATCGCAACCACAAGCCGAAAATAACACTACCGCAGGACAGCCGGGATGTTCTTTGCGAACTAAGCACAAAATATACATTAGCTCTGCTGACGGACGGCTTTCTGCCTGGGCAAGAATTGAAAGTGCGGGCATTAGGAATCGAAAAATATTTTAAGCTCATAGTCTATACCGAACAGCTCGGCAGGGAATATTGGAAACCGTCGCTGGCCGGGTTTGAAAAAATAATGCAGACCTTAGGGGTAAAGCCGGAAAATACGGCTTATGTCGCTGATAATGAAAAAAAGGACTTTATCGCCCCGAATAAATTGGGATTTTTAAGCATCCAGCTAATCCGCCCTGCCCGCATACACACGGACTCATCGGCGGAACCCGATGCCGCCGCCCAGCATATAATCCGCCAAATCAGCCAATTATCCGGCCTTTTAGAGACACTTTGAGACTTTAATTGCTATCACTGTCCAGGAGACTATAGAAAAAAAGCCTCGCCTCTCAGTTAGAATTGCCTACAACTTCTCCTTCCGGAAAATAATTGAAGTACCCCACAGCGTAGTTTGCACCGGCAGGCCCGCTGTCATCGGTCTCCTTGACTATTACCGAGTGCAGACCCGGCTCCAACGCTACCAATGGGTCCAGGAAATACATAAAGGTGCCATCTGATTTCGTTACAGTGCTGTCGAACATCTCACCATCAAGCTCTATGCCCACTCCGGAATCGCCCGCAAAGCCAAAACCTGATATACCAGAAGGAATGAAGGAAATACCCGGTCCCTGATGAGGATTTGTAAAATCAAACTCAAATGGAGCTACAAAATCCTCTAAAAATATGGGTGAATCCGGGCCATTCCTGAAATCCACTACAAATGATTGGCCACTAATAGTTATGGGTTCTACGCTGCGCAGGCCCAAGCTGAGATGCTCCATCGGCAAAGTAACCTCCAGCGACCTATTATCGACGACAAGTGTGCTGCCGTCAAACTTCTGGTTTTCATGGATAATCGGCGGCGGCAAAATTGTCCCAGGGCCATATTCATAATATCCATCAGACGAACCAATGATCTGTTGGTGTACCGCCATCGGTGGGCCGAAAGCTGGTACATCAATAAAAATCACCGCCTCAGGGTCGGGTGACGTCGGGTCAATATCGAAAAATACGTCAAAAAACGAATCTACCTCAAAATCCGGAGGAGGGCCGCCAAGCTGTATCTCAAGTGTGGCCGTATGATTTGTATCAAGAGGCTCGTCGGCGAACAATGTTATTTCCCGCAAATCTGCATACTGTATAGATGGCTCATTTGGGTCGTCAACGGTGCCAAGGAAATCATCAATTTGTAAGTCGTGAAAATCATCGAGAATAGCTCCGTGTGCATCAATACTATAATCAAGCCCGGCGGGAATCATTACCGGCCCCAGCGTTCTTGGAACGATAAAATACGCCCTACCTCTTTTTTTGGCATTGCCGAAAATCTCATTGACATCGTTAGGGTCCCAATTAACGCCGCGAGGAGTTGAAGGATACATCACATTGTTCGGGTCTGTACTGTGCCCATTTATCGTCAGCGAATGGCCGATCTCGTGGGCGATTATATTGCCTACCGTATTCGGGTCGCTATCAGTTTCGGCGAACACAACAGGGTTACGGTGAACAGACCAGCCGTTCGTTGCGGAGCTTTCGGTCCAAACGTCGTCGGCTATGGTTATCTTAATTCCTTTGCCCGCCCCGGCGACCTTCTGCAGTTCTGTTTTTCCGTCGTTTTGTGCTGTGTTACCCTCGGCTGCGGTTAAATTGCCGTCATTATTCCCGACGTTTACATTTTTGTTGGTCTTCTTCACAATCAGACGTATGTGGGCCTGGGCCAGAATTTTGTTGGCCTTTTTAATGGCAGCATCAACATTGTTTGCGTCAGAAGCGTCGATAATGTTGACGACCACAGGGATATCGACCCATTCTTCGGCTGCAGATATAGCTGCCTTCGCACTCAAAACCGGCAACAAAAAGATAAAGCATAGAAACAGCACACTGAACTTGATTTTTTGGTCTCTTTTCATACCTTCCACCACCTTTCCTTAATCCCCCAATTTAACTAAAAAATTTGAGCTTTATTTTACCTCTTTGGTTCCGATAAAGCAAACAAAAAATGTTCGAGCGTCCTCAAAAACGTCTTTTATTGGTTTTTTTGTTGACTCAGAGGCCTTTAGGGTCTATAATACATTTACAAGCTATTACGGGTGATATTTCTGTATTTGTGAGGAGTTTTACTATGCCAGCACGCAGGAGAAGGCAAAGCAATGCTATGCTTTACACACTAATAACCTTTATCGGTCTTCTTATTGTCGCAACCGCCATTGCGGTTATCTACTATGTCAAAACCGAGGAGTACAGGGACAAAGCAAACAAGGCAGAAAGCAACCTTGAAGAGATAATCAAGCCCGCTGAACAGCAAAAAGGCTTAGGGAAAATAGTTGGAACCGTACCGATCGGTAAGAGCGCACTCGGGACAATGGCCAATTATCTTGACGAAACGGTATGTCTGATTGTCGGCGGCGTGTCTGAAGCGACATCGGCTGAAGCGAAAGTCAACGACGTCAATACAAAAGTTGGAAATGCACTAAAATCGGCCCAAGAGCATATCGATATTGCAGAGCCTAATACAACAGGACTTGTCCAAATAATCGGGGACCTTACAGCAAAACTGAATAACACCATAGATGCAAAAAACGCTATACAGAAAGACCTCAATGACCAGATAGCACAATTTGAGATTACAAAAAGAGTCTATTCCGAAAAAGATCAAGTAATCCAGGGTGAGAAAAACAAATTACAACAGCAGATTGACATAATTCAGGCAAACTACGATGAACTTCGAACTCGCTTAGAAAAGAGCACTACAGAGCAAGTTGACACTTATAGGGAGCAATTAGAGGAAGCAAGAGCTAATTTAAAATCACTAAATGACAAGCTGCTCAAAACTCAGGCTGAATTGAAAATGGCTGAGGATGTGATGAAGCTTGCCCAGCAGGAGGTCAGGGATATTAAGCCGCCTCCGGACCATGAGGTGCTGGCACATAGACCCGACGGAACAATAATATTGATTGACGACCAGACCAAAGTAGTCCATCTGAATATCGGCAGCAAGCAACACATCTATCGAGGTTTAACCTTCACGGTTTATGACAGAAGCGGCTCTATCCCGAAGGACGGCAAGGGCAAGGCCGAAATCGAAGTATTCGATGTGGCGGAAACTTACTCAGCAGCACGCATTACAAAATCAGAGACAAAAAGCCCTATATTACGGGGTGATATTGTTGCAAATTTAATCTGGAACAGTGACAAAACAAATGTGTTTGTGGTTGCCGGCGACTTTGACCTTGATAACGACGGAAACATCGACCAAAACGCAACCGGCAAAATACAAACACTCATCGAAAAATGGGGCGGCAGGGTTGACGATACTATTTCCATCGACACAGATTTCTTAGTGCTTGGCGGGCAGCCGCAGGTCCCAAAACAGCAGCCAACTTTTGAAGAACTGGAACTGGACCCGGGAGCAATGCAAAAATACGAGACCCTGTTACAAAGACTCAACCACTACAACCAGCTCCAGAGCCAGGCACAGGCGCTGTGGATACCTGTATTCAGGTACGAAAGATTCCTCTATTTTATCGGCTACAAAGGACAGATAAGTCAAGCCGGGGCATTTTAGCCTTTTAGGGAACAGCGGCTAATGGCATTTCCTTAAGCGCTTTCCCACAGTCATTGCGAGGAGCGAAGCGACGTGGCAATCTCGTGTAACCTTTTGCAATGTAATACCTTGAGATTGCTTCGCTGGCGCTCGCAATGACGTTGACGAGGCTGACATCTTATCCTTAAGGAAACACCATTCGGAACAGTGAATTATACTCCGCCGCCTGTGACCAATAGCTATCGGCAAGACCACCCCCAAACAAGTTTGAGGGTGCCACCCTGGGTATCTTTAATAATACAAAGCTCAATAGTAAATCACGGGGCACGAAACAGGAACTACGAATTTGGCTCGACACCAATCGAGGCAACGAAGATATCACCCGTGTATTGAGCTGCGCTTCGGGATGCAAAGCCCTTCTTGACTGCAACAAAAGTTACAGTATAACTCGCCCTGATAGCTGTACCGAGCGGCTGACCGTTATCACAATCCAAGCCAGACGGAATATCCACCGCCAGAATGGGACAATTACAGGCATTTATAGTTTCTATCAACTGCTTATAGTCATCGCTCAACTGCCCGCTTAATCCCGTCCCGAACAGGCCGTCAACCACCATATCAGCATCGCCGGCGAAAGTTTTAACCTGGGCGGGCACATCGCCATCTCCTAGATTTAACTGTTCGATAGGCTGGCCTAATCGTACTAAAATATCGAGGTTTATCTTCGCGTCGCCTTTGACCTTCTCGCGGTTACCACATATCACCACCACAACTTCAAAACCGCTATTTGAGAGGTGCCTGGCAATTACGTACCCATCGCCGCCGTTGTTTCCGGTCCCGCAGAATATGCAGACCTTCGGATGGGCAATGTCTTTTAATTTGTCTTTAATCAGCTCGGCACAACTGCGCCCGGCGTTTTCCATTAAGACCACACCCGGTATGCCAAGCGTATTTATCGCCCAGGAATCAACCGCACGAACCTGTTCTTTTGTCATCAAAACACATTTTTTATCCGGCGAATATTTTTCCATAATGACCTATTGTACATTCTAAAACTTGACCCTTCAACTGTACTCACTCTTGATGACCCATTTTAGCCATAATTGGTGCGATTCATCACACCCTACCTACTTCAACTGTGCTCACTCGTGATGACCCATTTTTGCAAAATTGGCTCCCTGTTTGAGGATTCAGAGAAGCTCAACCGTAGGGATCTCCGCCCCCTTAGGGGTAAATGCGCTTCGAGTTTGAAATAGATTCGACAAGCTCACTACAGGTTGGGTTTGAATTGGGTTTGTTTTCACCAAGTGTCCAATTGGATTTATTTTCATAAGCCGTTGTATTGTATAGGTTTACATTCATTTGGAATCCGCCTACGGCGGACAAGATTGGGTTTGTTTTGCATAAAAAGTAGCTGATTTGTAGAGAGTCCTCGACAGATGTAGTGCCTTATAGGCACGTAAATATCTGGTGCCTTATAGGCACGTAAATACAGGGCCTTATAGGCAGGTAAGTTAGTGAAGAGTGAGCTAAATCCGCCGCGGCGGATAAAGTGCCTAAAGTGAGCTAAAGTTGGATTCTCGATGCTCATGATTGGTAATTCCCCTAAGGGTTTTCCGTTTCGCTCCAAGACTATTTACGAACGATGCTTTTTGGCGTGTATCTGCTGATACGAAAACGTGCGGTTCTCCGCTATATATGGCGCCTACGGGCGGTTTATGTTAGCCTGCTGGCAAACATAAGCGTATTATAACATATTTTCAAAAAAAGTCAAAAAGAAACGGCCAAAAAAGAACTTTTTTTTCTTTAAGATCAAGCTTCAATAGTGTAGATTTCTCATTACTGAGAGAGGACATCTTTGATTAGGGGTTCGTTTTTTGGGCGGTTGTTGGGTCCGCTGTGGGCGGATCTGCGACCCGTCAAACGACGCCGGATCTGCGACTTTTGGCGGGTTGATATTTTGATAAACTGGTATGGCGTTGATTTTATAGGTGACTGTCCCTAGTTTTTCCTAGTTTTTTAGGTGACTGTCCCTAGTTTTTTAGTTTTAGTTTAGTTTTTTTGCGAAGTGTCCTGATCAGTTATGGCTACGAAGCGCTGCTTAGAGCGAGAAGACGT
>CAYTND010000088.1:0-8023 GCA_964438965.1 uncultured Pirellulales bacterium | reverse complement strand
TGCCTGCCGGCAGGCAGGGCCGCAGCCGGCCAAAAATGGAAGATAATTTATTTACCAGTCCTTAGGACAATAATCAGGCTAAGAACTTCAAAATGATGTTTTTGTAGTACTCAACCGCCTTTTCTACGTCGTTGATTTCGATATATTCGTCCGGCTTATGGCAGAGCTGCCCTTTGCCCGGCCCAAAGATCACCACAGGTGCGCCCAATGAAGCAAAATAAGGGCCGTCCGTTGTAAAACCAACAGCCACGGTTTCATTGGTTCCAACAGCCGAGCAAAAAGCCTTAACAAAATCACAGCCGCAATCGGTCTCTAAGGGCTGCACCTGGCGCACCACGCAGACCTCTGCGTCAAATTGGGGATTCCTGGATTTCAGCTTCGCAAAGATTTTTTCCAAATCGGTAATAATATCCTGATGATTTTGCTCCGGCAAAGTGCGGATGTCTATCCCGATGCTGCATTTATCCGGCACAACGTTAAGCGTTTTACCGCCGGTAATAGTATTAACACTCATAGAGCACTCACCCAACAGCTTATGGGCTTCGGCGGGGATTTCGTAATTTTCCAGCTCATCCAGAACCGGCCGCATTGAAGTTATCGCATTTACGCCCAATTGTGGTGTCGAGCCGTGAGCGGCCTTGCCTTTGGTTATAACTTCGAGCCACAGCATTCCGCGATGCGCCGTAACAATCGAAAAATCCGTCGGCTCAGGAATAACCACGCCGGTAAATTCAGGCAGCCGGCTGCTGTCACTAATAAATCTTTTCGCACCGCAGCTATCAGTCTCTTCCCCCGCAGCGGCTGCAAATACGATATCGCCCTGCAACTTTATGCCGGAATCGACAACTTGCCTGATGGCGGTGATGGCCGCTGCGATGCCGCCTTTCATATCCACCGAGCCTCTGCCATAGATTTTGCCGTCGCTTTCAACCGCCTCAAAGGCAGGTTTTTCCCACTTCGTTTCGCCCGGCCCAACAACATCAAGATGACAGGCAAATAGCAGCGCACCCTTGCGCCCGCCGGACTTTACCTGTGCGGTAATATTCGCCCTGGTTTGGTCCCAGGTATCTATCCGGCAATTTATCCCTGGATGACTAAGCTCGGCTGAAATTATCTCCGCCGCGGCTAATTCGCCCTTCTCCAGCGTGCTTTCAGCCCTAATGAGTTGTTTCAGCAGTTCTTTCATAGCCCGGAAATTATACGAATCGCAAAAAATAAATATACACGTTTTTCTAAAGCAGAGCCGCGACCGTAAGAGAGCGGTAATTGCTTCTTCTTTTACACAATAAGTTTACTGTCGGGCGCATCTGCTTTTTGCGACTGGTATTATACTGCCAGTCACGAAAAAAAACAGAAATATTTTTGTTGCAGATAAAATGTGAGTGTAGATAATAAAGGGTTTGGAAATTTAAGAGCCGGGCAAAGGAGTATAAATGGGACCTGTATTGAATGGGCTGATAAAACTTCAAAGTGTTGAAAATCGTCTGCGGGTTGAAAAGGCAAAACTTACAAGGTGCAGAAGAAACGTAATCATTCAGGAAAATCAGATCAGGAGTCTCCAAAACGCCATCGAAGCCAAAAAAGAGGAGGTGCAGTTGAGTAAGATACAGTTCGACCGCCTCGAATTGGAGCTCAAGTCCAGAGACGAACAGATAGCCAGGTTAAGAGCCGCCCTCAACACCGCAAGAACAAATAAAGAATACGCCGCGCTCCTCACTCAGCTCAACACAACAAAAGCCGACAATTCCAAGATAGAATCACAATCTCTGGAATTGCTGAAAAATATTGAAGCCGATGAAACCGAATGCAAAGAAATACAAAACCAGATAAATGAGCAAAAACAACATCTCGAGCAGCTGCGGACCGAATCCGAGACGCTGGCGGGCAAATACCAGGCCGAAATCGACAAAATACAGGCCGAATGGGACCAGGTTGCACAGAACATACCCGACAAATCACTGGAGATATTCAAACGCGTTACCGAAACCTATGATGGCCAGGCTGTTGCAGTCGTCGAACAGCAGAACGGCAAAAAGGGGGCATATAGCTGTGGCGGCTGTTTTATGGGCCTCACCGCTGAGTGTGTTAATTTGCTTATGACCAAGGACGATATAATCCGATGTCCCAACTGCACAAGGATACTTGTCCTTGGAAGTGAAGAAAATATCTAACTTTCACTACTTAGTTCCTGCTACAAAGTTTTTCGACAATCGTACCAATTTGTCATTCCCGCGAAAGCGGGAATCCAGGAATAAAATAGGCTGAGGCGAAGCCTCAAACAAATTATTATCTAAAAACTTATTCAAGGTAGCTTTGATGCTTGAATTTCGAGATACGAGATGCGAGATACGAAATACGAGATAATCGCTCACATAGATGGCGGCAGCAGAGGCAACCCGGGCCCGGCCGCTGCCGGGTTCACTCTGGCCGACTCTGCCGGGACTCAACTACAGGCAAAAGCCTTTTTTTTAGGACAGGCCACGAACAACGTGGCCGAATATACCAGTCTCGTAAAAGCTCTCGAAGCTGCAAAACAAATCGGAGCCGAACAGCTAACAGTTTTCAGTGACAGTGAGCTGCTTGTCAGACAGATTAACGGCCAATACAAAGTAAAGAGCGAGCTAATCAGGCCCTTTTTCCGCCAGGCCGTTAGTTTGCTCGGCGAGTTCAAAAACTGGCGGGTCCGGCACATCACCAGGGATAAAAACGAACAAGCCGACAAACTCGTAAACCAGGCCTTAAATCTCGGCAGTGACATTGAAAACGAACCGGAACTCGCTGTGCAAAACCAAAAGCCGGTTCGGCTCGGCGTGCTAATCAGCGGCGGCGGCACAACGTTGATAAACATCCTCGAATATATCAAACAGGGTCGGCTAAATGCCGAGGTTGCTGTCGTTATAAGTTCACGTTCAACAGTGGCCGGCGTCGAAAGAGCGAAAAGCGCAGGGCTTGACGTAAAGATAGTCCGCAAAAAAGACTACCCCGGCGTCGATGAGTTCAGCAAGCGCATCGAACAAGAGCTGGTTGCTGCAAACGTTGACCTCGTCGTCCAGGGGGGCTGGCTGTGCTTGTGGAAAATACCCGACCGATACGAAAATCGCGTAATGAACATACATCCCGCTTTGCTGCCGAGCTTCGGTGGGAAGGGTATGTGGGGACATCACGTCCACGAGGCGGTATTAAAGGCGGGATGCAAAATAAGCGGATGCACAGTGCATTTTTGCACAAACGAATATGATAAAGGACCAATAATAGTCCAGCGAACCTGCCAGGTCAAAGATGACGACACCGCTGAAACACTTGCCGCAAGAGTCTTTGAGCAGGAATGTATCGCATATCCGCAGGCCATAAAACTGTTCGCCGGAGGTAAAATGCTCGTTCAAAACGGCGTGGTCAAAGTAAAGTCTTGATTCATAACAAAGCAGGATACAAAGCCCGGGGACATCCCATTGTTACTCTGATTTTGCAACGGCAGGTTCACTTTTCTTTTCCTTCGGCTCGGGCACCTTAAAACCTTCAAATTTCAGATGCTCTTCGTCCTGAACGTCAATCTTTATAAGGTTTTTACCTTTGAATTTGCCTGCCAGCACAAATTCCGAAAGTGGGTCTTCTATATAGTGCTCGATGGCTCTTCGCAGAGGCCTTGCGCCGAATTCGGGATTGTAACCTTTATCGATGAGAAATTCCTTGCCCTGGTCGCTCACTTCCAGTTTTAAGCCGTGCTCGGTCAGTCGCTTGAACACCTTCGCAAGCTCATAACCAACGATGGTTTGCAAATCTTCTCTTGTTAAAGCCTTAAAGACTATCGTGTCATCAAGCCGGTTTAAGAACTCCGGCCTGAAGTGATGCTCAACCTCTTTCTGAAGGATGTCTTTCATCTTCTCATAATTCGCTTCAGGGCTTTTTTTGCCGAAACCAAAACCGGATTGATTTTTAATCAGGTCGGCCCCGATGTTACTGGTCATAATAAGGATGACGTTCTTAAAGTCAATGCTTCGACCGAAGCTGTCGGTCAGCCTGCCCTCGTCCATAATCTGCAGAAGCATATTATAAACGTCCGGATGGGCCTTTTCTATCTCGTCAAGCAGCAGCACCGTGTATGGCCGCCGTCTTATCCTTTCGGTCAATTGTCCGCCTTCTTCGTAGCCCACATACCCGGGAGGAGCGCCCACCAGTCGGCTCACGTTGTGCTTCTCCATAAATTCGCTCATATCCAGTTGGATAAGGGAATTCTTATCGCTGAACAGAAACTCCGCCAGGGCCCGTGCAAGCAGTGTCTTGCCCACTCCACTGGGACCCAGTAATATAAAGCAGCCCATCGGACGATTCGGGTCCTTTAGACCGCTTCGGCTTCGCCTTACTGCTTTGGCCACAGCGGTGATTGCCTCATCCTGAGAAACAACTGTTTTATGAAGCTCAACTTCAAGCTCCAGAAGTCGCTGGGTTTCCTTTTTCTCTAATTTCGTCAACGGCACACCCGTCATATTGCTGACGACCTCCGCAATAGTCTCTGCATCCACGGTGCCGGTCGCCTCTTTGTTTTCATCGTACCATTTTTTATGCAGTTGCGTCTTGTCATCCAGGAGCTGCTGGGCTTCGTCTCTCAGTGCCGCCGCACGCTCATAGTCAGCACTTCGAACGGCTTCGTCTTTTTCTCTTTGCAGTTTTTCTATCTTTTCCTCTATCTGAGTCAAATTCAGAGGCGGAGTCATATTCTTAAGTCGAACTCGCGCGCCGGATTCATCGATTACATCGATTGCTTTGTCAGGTAGGCACCTGCCCGCGATATATCTGGTCGATAGCTCTACCGCCTGGAAAAGCGCCTCGTCGGTAAAGTGGACCTTGTGGTGTGACTCATAGCGGTCCTGAAGTCCTCTGAGAATATCTAAGGTCTCATCTTTGGAAGGCGGCTCGACAATTATCGTCTGAAACCGCCTCTCAAGAGCGCCGTCTTTTTCGATATGTTTTCTGAACTCGTCCAGAGTAGTAGCGCCAATACATTGAACTTCGCCCCTGGCAAGGGCGGGCTTGAGCACATTCGATGCATCGATAGCGCCCTCGGCTCCACCGGCTCCAACAAGTGTATGTAGCTCGTCAATGAACAAAACAACGTTCTTGGCCCTTCTGACTTCGTTAATAACTGCCTTTATTCGTTCTTCGAACTGCCCGCGATATTTCGTCCCGGCCACCATCATCGCCAGGTCAAGCACCACAATCCGCTTGCCCTTGAGAATTTCCGGCACCTGCTTGTTGATTATCTGCTGGCTCAATCCCTCGACAATTGCGGTTTTCCCGACCCCTGCTTCGCCCAGCAGAACAGGGTTGTTTTTCGTGCGCCGGCAGAGTATCTGTATCAACCGCTCAATCTCGTTCTTTCTGCCGATTACAGGGTCAAGTTCATCATCGACTGCCAATTGCGTAAGGTCTCTGCCGAAGCTGTCAAGTGCAGGCGTCTTACTTTTTGGCTTTCGGCCTGCTGTCGGACTCATCTTCATCCCCAGCGCGGCAGGGCCGTCATCAACACCCGCCCCTAACAGGTTCAAAACCTCCTGACGGATATCCTCAAGCTTCAAACCCTGGTCCATAAGAACCTGGGCTGCTATACCTTCGCTCTCACGCAGCAACCCTAACAGGATGTGTTCGGTACCAACATAGTTATGGTTAAGAGACCGGGCCTCTTCTATCGCGTATTCAATAACCTTCTTGGCTCGCGGAGTCTGCGGGAGTTTTCCCATCGTAACCATATCCGGACCGCTCTTGACAAGTTTTTCAATTCCGAACCGCAGTTTTTTTATATCCACATCAAGGTTCTTCAGGACCGTTGCGCCTACTCCGCTGCCTTCCTTAACCAGCCCAAGAAGGATATGTTCGGTCCCTATGTATTCGTGGTTAAATCGCTGGGCCTCCTGGTTGGCCAGCGCCATAACCTTGCGTGCACGGTCTGTAAAACGCTCAAACATCTTTTTACCCCGAAATCTACCTTAAAAAAGAACTAAAAACTCCCCTTTATCATTCACGACTGAATGAACTATGAATTACGAGTATCGAGTATCAAGTTTACATTATACCACACTTAGCTCAGCTTGTCAAATACGCAAAAAACCTACTCTGAATCCCCCTTCACGACACTGGGAGTGCCTGTATTTATATCCCTCAAATTGGGCTGATGTTCGTTTTCGGACCAGCATTTTTCAGTTTCAGTCTTAATTTTATCGACAAAAACAGACGCAGACTTTCCAGTTACCAGTCCGGTTAGTAACTTTTTTTGCACGGAAGTTTGGATTCCTTGTCTTTACCGAGTAAAACGTCCTGTAATATTCGCCGCTATGTCTTGCAGTGCGGTAGTGCCTTGACAGAGATTAACTATAGCAGCCATATTCCGATAACATGCGATAATGGGGGTTATTGCTGTTTTACGATTGAATCTGTGATTTGTTACCACCAGGCGAACTTATAAAATACTTCGCCGAAACCTGTTAACCTGAAAGTTCGCAGAGGCTGCTTTCGCTTGGGATTAGGCCCGCTTTCTCGGCCGGCTCATAGGCGCAAAGCAACGCTCGCATCAGGTCGGTTACACTAACTATTCCCCGAAGCTTTTCTCGCTTATCAACCACCGGAAGGCAGCTTATCTTCTCCCTGTACAGGGTATCCGCAGCCTTGCAGACGCTGCATCCGGGTGAAATATGCAGCACTTTCTGAGCCATAACGCTCTCGAGGGGCAGTAGGAGATTTTTCGTCCATGACTCGGTTGCAAACAGGTGCTCTCGAAATCTCTTTGGCGGTAACGGTGCTCGCCTGCCGGCATAGGGAAGATTCCGCAGAATGTCCCTATCAGAGACCAGCCCCACAAATTTCCCCTGCTCATCAATTATAGGAACATGTCTGAATTTTTCCGTCTGCATGACTTCAATCGCTCTGGCTAAGCTGTCCTGAGGTTCCAGACAAATCACCTGTTCGGTCATAATTTCCTGAACGGCTCGAAAAACCCATGAGAATAAAATTCTGGCCTTAGCTGAGCTTTCAGAAGCCGTATCAACAGGGGGCGCACCTTTTTTAAATTTCGGGAATAGCCGGTATATTACTTTATCGACTCTGGAGAAGAGCTTTATCAGGTCGGTAGTCGTGATGATACCCACCAAATTTCCGTCATCGAGAACGGGCACCATATCAATATGGTTACAGATCATGGCCGCAATAATGTCTTGGACCGGTGTCTGAAGCGAAACAGACCTGGGTTTTCTGGCAACTATATTTACCATCAACTGCCGCAGAGCTCTTTGGTCTATATTCTGCTTGTCCGTTTCTTCGGCATCCCGTGCGCCCAGTCGCAACACATCTCTTTGTGAAACGATACCAATAAAGTACGGCTTTTTCTCGCCTTCATTGGGAAGGTCCACTACGGCAACGTGCCGGATCCTATAAGCCTCCATATACTTTAGGCAGTACTTGACCGTATGGTCGAGGGTCAGTGTCTTAACATCGGTATTCATAATGTCCTGTGCAACACGCATAGGCTTAAGACGGACATTTTTCTCACTGCCCGTCGCGGCTCGCTTTGCGGAGCCAAGCCGAGACAGGCACATCTCTTCTATCACGTCGATGAGTTTAAATTGTTCGTTTTCCATACTGTTCCATATCCTCCAGCCCGGTTGTGGCGTAGTCGCTTTAGACCAACTCTCCCTTTACTGTCTTATCGGCCTTTTTATCGGAAAAGATTGTAACCGGCTTTAATGGATTCTCACCGAATCAACTAATGAGTGCTTAATTTATATGCTTGTGCCCGCGAAGGCGGGTATGGCAATCTCTAAGAATAATCAATTGAGAGCCCGCCCCGCATCGTGGTGCGGGGCGGGAATCTAATTAGCCTCGTATCAACGTTGTTACGGCTGCGGCCACAGTTGCTCATCAAGCTGTGAATTTGCTATTTCGGCATAGACCACACCGTATTCATCCATCTCAAAACGGCTTGTCAAACGGCAAAGTCATACCGGCAAGCCAGGCGATCTCAGCGTCCGACAAAACG